>JAILNT010000190.1 GCA_024691265.1 Treponema sp.
AGAGAATCTGTATCAATACCTTCTGGAAGAATGTTTTTTACTGAAAAATTTTCATTAATATTATTTGTATCGATAACCCCATCGTCTAATATATTTTCAGGAGAAATAGGAGGCTCATCATTTATTTCATCTTCTGAGTTAATAATGGTAATATTATCAGAATCTATAATATTGTTATCGTTTTCATTATCTAAAGCTTCTTCGTTTCCCAAAACTCCTTCATTTTCCAAAGCTTCTTCATTTCCTGAAACTTTTTCATTTCCTAAAGCTTCTTCATTTCCCAAAACTCCTTCATTTTCCAAAGCTTCTTCATTTCCTGAAACTTTTTCATTTCCTAAAGCTTCTTCATTTCCTAAAGCTTCTTCATTTTCCAAAGCTTCTTCATTATCTGAAACTTCTTCATTATCTAAAGCTTCTTCATTTCCTGAAACTTCTTCATTTTCTGAAACTTCTTCATTTTCTGAAACTTCTTCATTTTCTAAAGCTTCTTCATTTCCTAAAGCTTCTTCATTTCCTAAAGCTTCTTCTTCTGAAACTTCTTCATTCTCTGAAGCTTCTTCGTTTTCTAAATCCTCTTCATTAATATTATCATTTGAATTTTTATCTGAAATAGGACCAAATATTTTTCCTAGATGCTCATTCAACCATACTTCAAGGTTATCAGAAGCTATAAAACAAGATAAATATTCCAATATAAGAAGTAAAATACAAACTAGAACTGCAACTGTTATTTTTATAATTGAAAGAATATTAATACCATCTAATGCAAATTTTTTACAAATATTTTCTGTTATTACGGCTGTAAAAAAAGGAATTAACGAAAATGCTAATATAAGCCATCTTTTAACTGACCATGTTGGTAAAAGACATATTACAGCTGCTGCTAGAAGAAATACTGGAATAAGTATGCTACATATACCATAAACTGAAATTAACATACTTCCCAATGAAAGTAAAAATGAATGGTTTATACTTTGTGTACCACCAAAATAGAATAATCGAGTCAACAAAGCTATAGAAAACACTGCTGCGAGAACAAGAAGTATTGCTCCTACGAAAACTGCTAATTTTTCTGATTTTTTCATCAAGATATCCCTGTGTATATACGTCTTTATTTTTTTTAAGACTATAGTTCTTTTCTATTATCGGCTTTTTTTAGAAGTCGGTTAACTGAACAGTAATTTTTTAGTTACAATTTAATAACTCCATGCATGATTTTCTATATCAATTCCCCTCTAAGGGGAGTTGATATATCGTTGATATAAAATATATATGTATAAAATTAAAGATTTGACCAGTAATATATTAAAGGTTGATAAAAAGTCTATTTCCTTATATTATTGAAGTGTGTCTACTTTATACATAGTAGGAACGCCTATTGGAAATCTAGGCGATATAACCTACAGGGCTTTGGAAACATTTAAATCTGTAGATGTAGTGGCAGCAGAAGATACTCGCCATACATTGCAGCTGTTGTCTCATTTTGAAATACGCAAACCGTTGATTTCTTGCCGTTCTCAAAATGAAGAGTTTGCTTCTGGTAAAATAATAAAACTTCTTGATGAAGGGCAAACTGTGGCTTATGCAAGTGATGCTGGTACACCGGGAATAAGTGACCCTGGTGCAATCCTTGCAGGTTTAGCTAGAAAAGCAGGACACAATGTTGTTCCTATTCCTGGGGCTTCTGCATTTGCTACTTTAACGAGTGTTGCTGGTGCAGGAGGAAAAACATTAATATTCGAGGGATTTTTATCCCCTAAACCTGGAAGAAGGCGTAGCAGGCTTCGTGAACTTCTTTCTACAGGAGATGCTGTCGTACTGTACGAAAGTCCTTTCAGAATTGTCAAGCTTTTAACAGATATTGCCGATATTGATAGTAATCGGCGCATTGTAGTTGGCCGCGAATTGACAAAGCTGCATGAGGAAATTACAGAGGGGACGGCTTCATCTGTTCGCGATGACTATGCTGAACGCACAAAAATCCAGGGAGAGTTTGCTGTTTTTATTTCAGGTAATAAAAATATTCAACTCGTGGATGAAAATTCCGAAATTTAGGAAGAAAGGCAGGTCATTCGTATGATGATAGACAAAATTGGAGGCATTAACCCTCTAGAGAATTTGCAGCATGTAGACCGTGTTGCAGGTAGCAAAGAAATCAAATCTGATTTTGATTCAATTGCAGTATCTAATGAAGCAAAAGAAGTTGCACAGGATATGTTCTTGCAGGAAGTTGCAGAGGAAACTCCAGACGTTCGCAGCGATCTTGTTGCAAGTATCAAAGAAAAAATAAAGGATCCAAACTATTTGAATAATGCTGTTGTGGCATCTATTGCTGAACGCATTATGGTTAGTTACGGTCTGTAATATAACAGTATTCTTAAAAAGAGACGGAGGACCTTCCGTCTTTTTTTTACCGAAGATTTTGGAAGGAAATAAGATGGGCGATTTTATATTCAGAATTTCACCAAACGTAGTATTAGGTTCGTATACAGCAAGCCGTCTTGGGCAGTTTGCTCTTGATTATGGCTCAAAGTATATGGTGGTTCTGGATCCTGTCTTAAAGGAAGTAGGTTTATCGGAGAAAATCCTTCAACCGCTTACTGATCATAACATAAGTTATTTTGTGTTTGATGATATTCCTCCTGTTGCGGATACGCAGGTTGTGGAACAGGCGTTAAAGCTTGCCCGTGATGCACATGTTCATGGAATAATTGTTGCTGGTGGAAGCCATGTAATTAATGTAGGACGTGCTATATGTGCAATGTATAATGAAAATAGTGATATTTATTCATATATTGATAAAACAGTAGATGTTAATTCATTATCTTCACCACTGCCGCTGATTTGCGTACCGACTACAATGCGTGATCTTTTTGTGTTTACAGATCAATTACCACTTGTAGATTCTAGAAATAAAAGGTTAAATTTATTAAAAGTCCAGAATGGTCTTTGCAAATTAGTTCTTTTTGATCCTAATCTTAGTGTGTCTCTTACTGAAAACCAAATTGAATCAATTTCGCTGGAAATACTTTGTGTAGCAATAGAAGCCTATATTTCACAAAAAGCAACTTTCTTTAGTGACATGTTCATTGAAAAAGCTTTGGAGCAGTTAGGTTATGCTCTGGGAGCTTCTTCTTCATTGACCGTTACAACTCCAAAAGAACTTCTTTTGAGTCAAGGCGGAATGTTAACATCTCTTGCTGTTGCAACGAGTTCTATAGGAACTGCTTCTTTATTGGCTTTGTGCATAAATTCCAGATACAACATTTTGCGTTCGCTTGTAACTGGAATATTGTTTCCTTATTTAATAGAAGATTCTTCTAAGTATAAATTGGATAAGATAGCTAAAGTTGCCCGTATCTTAGGTTATGCTAATTCTGAAAATACTGCAGAAGAATGTGTAGAAGCTTTAACTTCTAATATTCGTCAGAGAATGGCAAAAGTTAATCTTCCTACACGCTTAAAAGAGCTTTCTGTATCAATAGAACAACTTTCTCTAGCTGTTGAAGATGCTGGAAACCTTGATTTAATAAACAATCTTCCAAGAAGTATGAATACAGATGATTTATTTGACCTTATAAAACAGGCCTATTAATTTTTTATTTATAAAATATCTGATATATTTCTAGCTATGATAGACCCAAATAAACTCTTTCAACTTGAGGGTGGACAAAAAAGACGTAAGTTAGCACTGTCTTTTGGAGCCCTTGAGCGTGATATTGCCGGTATTGCAGAAAAAGGTACTGAATATAATTTTTCTTCAATGCCTCGGGCAGAATATACAAAAAAACTTGTAGAAATAGTTTTGAAAGACCCTAAGCTGCCATCTTCTGCTGCAAAAGAATTGAATGAACTTCTTGTTGCAGAGCCTTTTGATGAAAGAAGAGTGTGTAACTGTGCTAGAAATCATTTACTTGCAATAATAGGAACTTTTCCGGCTGAATGGGACTTAGTAATTGCACCTCATGCTTTGCCTGAAGAAAATGGTGTAATTCGTAAAAGAGATTTTTATCCTGGAACTGCTGTTTATGCAGAAGATTTACGTTCTCCTTTTAATGTAGGTTCTGTATTTAGAACTGCAGAAGCTATGGGACTTGAAAAGGTTTATATTTCCCCAAATTGTACAGACCCAAGTCAAACTAAGGCTATTAGAAGCGGTATGGGTTGTATTGAAACTATGGGCTATGAAAGAAAGTCTTTAGATGAACTTCCTGAAGATTTACCTGTTTTTGTTCTTGAAACTGGTGGGACTCCTATTAATGAATTTAAATTTCCTGATAAGGGAATTGTTATTATTGGTTCTGAAGAACTGGGGGTAAGTCCACAGGCATTAAAAAGAGCAAGTTATGGCAGGGTTTCTATTCCAATGAAGGGGTTAAAAGCTTCTTTGAATGTTGGAGTTGCTTTTGGAATACTTGTTCAAGCTTGGGTAGATTATCTCAACAAAAATAAATAATCTTTTTTTACTCTGCTTTATTTTAGGTTTTATACATGAATATTTTGTTATTTTTTCATGTATAGAACCTTATTTTTTTGCATTTTATTTTAATATACATATAATTATTCTTATGAATAATTTTAATGATTCCTACATAGATAAAGTTATTAATAACCCTTCTTCAAGATTTTCTCCTTTACCATTCTGGTTTTGGAACGATGATTTAAGCAAAGATGAAATATTAAGGCAAATGTCTGCTTTTAAGGAAAAGGGTATAGATGGTTTTGTTATCCACCCACGCTTAGGACTTCCTGAAAGCATAGAATATCTTTCTGATAAATATTTTGATTATGTGGAATATGCTGTTGAAAAAGCCCATGAAATGAATATGACTGTCGTTCTTTATGATGAAGCTATGTACCCTTCTGGTTCTTGTCATGGAGAAGTTGTAAAAACTAATCCTGAATATGCTTCTCAGGGTTTAAGAATATCAGATAAAAATGATGTGGCTGAAAAAGAAAAGCTTGTTGCAAGTGTTGATACATCAAAGGGAATTAAATATTTTATTCAAACTCCTTCGAATGGAACTATTCGTGGTGTTCATTATGGGGAAGATGACGGAGAGGAAAAAGCTCCAAAGAGTAGTAATCTTTTAGATAAAGAGGCTGTTCGCTGTTTTATAAATCTTACTTATGAAAAATATTATTCTCATCTTTCTAAATATTTTGGTAATACTATAAAAGCTTTCTTTACTGATGAACCTAATGTATTAGGTCGTTGCTGCCGTACAGATGTTATTGCATGGACAGATGGTTTATTAGAAGAATTTATTGCTAATGGTGGCAAAAAGATAGATTTAACTTTTTTATTTGATGAAGGAGATAATTTTGCTAAATCTATTTATCATAAAACAGTATATAATAGGCTTTCTGAAAGTTATTACAAACAGCTTTCTTCTTGGTGTGCTTCTCATTCTATTTTTCTTACAGGACACCCCGAAAAAAGTTCTGATATAGGCTATTTGAAGTATTTTCAAGCTCCTTGCCAGGATATTGTATGGAGATTTGTTGCCCTTGAAGATGATAAATATATAAAAGGTAATGATAGTGTGATGGGAAAATGTTCTTCTGATTCTGCCCGTCATAGAGGAAAAGAACGTAATGGTAACGAATGTTTTGGTTGCTGTGGAAGAATAGAAGATCCTTTTAAGTTTACAAAAGAGGATATGCTCTGGTATTTAAACTGGCTTTTTGTTCGTGGTGTAAATCTTATTTATCCTCATGCTTTTTATTATTCACTTCGAGGTGAAAGAAAAAATGAAAGACCTCCTGAAGTAGGTATGCATAGTGAATTCTGGAATGATTATAAAGAACTTTCTGATTATATAAAAGTTATGTGTGAGCTTAATTTTCATGCAGTTAATCAAGCAGATGTTGCAATTATTTGTAGTGATAGCCTTTTATCTTGGAAAATAGCACGTCCGCTTTTTGAAAATCAGATAGAATTTAATTATCTGGAAGAAGAATTACTTTCTGAATGTAATATAGAAGATAGACTTTGTAAAATTGCAGAACAGAAATATAAAGTGCTTGTTTATGATGACAGTATTTCTGAAGAAGCTTTGTATAAGCTTAAAGCTTTTGAAATGGAAGGTGTACATATTTTTAATTATTCAGATGATGAAAGTCTATTACATTTTTTGAATGCTGTAGATTGTACAAGGCTTATGACTTCTAATAAAGAAAAAGACCTAAGA
>JAILNT010000208.1 GCA_024691265.1 Treponema sp.
CATAAAGCTCATACAGCAGAGATGTTAAAGTTGCCATATTTTCTTTTAATCTAGTCTCATACATACAAGTTTTGTTCATCATCACCCCTTTACAGAACCAGACAAGAGTCCGCGTACAAAGAACTTTTGCAAGCCCAAGAATACACCCAAAGGTAATATCATTGAAACAAAAGCTCCGGCAGTCAAAAGATGCCAGTCTGTACCTCTTGTACCAGCCATATTCATTAATCTAACAGTTACTACTTCTGCTTTCTGCCCTGCACCACTAAGGAATACAAGTGAAACAAGCATGTCATTCCATACCCAAATAAACTGGAAAATTGCAAATGACGCAATAGCTGGAACGCTTAAAGGAAGTATAAGGTGAGTAAATGTTGTAAAATGACTTGCTCCATCAATGAATGCAGATTCAAGAATGCTTCTGTGCAAGCTGGAAATATAATTAAACATCATATAAGTTGCAAGTGGCAAACCGAATCCTGTATGTGCAAGCCAGATTCCCAAATATGTACCATTAAGACCTATTTTCTGATAATCCCTTAATATAGGAATAAGAGAAATCTGCAAAGGAACAACAAGTAAAGCTATTATTGTAGCAAAAAGAATATTTCTTCCTTTGAAATTCAGCCATGCAAAGCCATAAGCTGCTGCAGCTGCTATAAAAATCGGAATAATAACAGCAGGAAGTGTAACAGTGATACTTGAAAGGAAGGCACTTGCCATAGTGGCACTACGAATTATTTTTGTGCCATTTGCATTACCAACACTATAACGCTGACCAAATAAAACCTGGTCATAGTTATCAAGAGTGAAATCTTTCAGAGATTTTAATGCTGTCCACCAACCAGTAGATGCAGTTGCATCAGATTGTCTAAAAGATGTAATAAATATACCTAAAGTTGGGATAACCCATACAAGACAAAATGCAATTAAAACGATAGTGATTATAGCAGAGGTTGTAGTAACCTTTTTTTTCTCTTTCATTAAAATACCTCCCTACTCTTAAATTCTTTGAGGTTATAATAAATAACAGGGCTAACAGCAATAAGAATCAAAATAGCAATCGCAGAACCCCTTCCATAATGCAAGAACTTAAACATCTGCTTATATTGCTGGGAAGCAAGAACTTCTGTACCATACAAGCCATTTGTCATAGAGAATACAATATCAAAACACTTTAAGGCTGCAAGAAGAATTGTTGTGGATACACTGATGATAGAAGCCCTAATATTAGGAATAATAATGCTGAAAATTATTTTCATTTCACTAGCACCATCAATTCTAGCAGCTTCAATCATTTCTTCAGGGACAGCTTTCAAAGCAGCAGAAAGAACAACAAGAGCAAAGCCTGTTTCAAGCCATATAAAGATTGCTATTAAGAATAGATTATTTAATGGAGCATTTCCAAGCCAGTTCTGAGGCTTTCCTCCCAAGTAAACAATAATAGCATTCAAAAGACCTATCTGATTTGCTCCGTCTGGACGGTATGCATACATAAACTTAAAGATAACACCGGCACCTACAAGAGAAATAGCCATAGGCATAAAAATAAAAGTCTTTGCAGTCTTTTCAATATGGCTTCTTTCTGCAAGTAAAGCTGTAACAAGTCCTAAAAGAACACTACAACCTGTACCAAATACAAGCCAAATCAAAGTATTTCTAATAGAAACAACCATACTCTTATCTGTAAAAAGGTACTTATAATTATCAAGACCTACAAACAGAGTAGAGTTCTTATTCATAAAACTCAAAATAAAAGAACGAACAGCCGGAATAAAAAGATACCAGCCCATAATAACAACGGCAGGACCAATAAATATATAAGGAACAATTTTATTATATATTTTAGATGGGAAAAGCTGTGCGATAAGATTCAAAGAATAAAAGATGAGAATTACAGTAGCTACACCCCATATAATAGCAAATGCTGTAGTCGACAGCTGGTTTAAAACGTCACTTTTCAGCAAGAAAAAACCGCACAGCATAGAAAAAACAGTTATTAAAGTGACTCCAAAAGTTTTAACATAACTGGACATCATTACTCCTCCTTTCATAAAAGGTCACCCAAAAAAACAAATATTCAATTCAATAAAGGCTTCACCTAAGAAAAAAGATGAAGCCCTTTTCTTCTAGCTAAGCTCTATTATTTAGGCCAGCTTTCATCAATTGTCTTCATGGCAGTAGCAGCATCTTCTGCACCGCTAACCCAGTTAACCATTCCAATCCAGAAAGAACCTGAACCAACTTCTGCAGGCATCTGGTCAGAACCATCGAAACGGAATACTTTTGCATTTACAAGAATCTTTGCAAGTTCTCTTTCAATTCCATTACCATAGTCATCAAAATTCTGGTCTTTATGAGGGAATAAGGCACCACCAACTTTTGCCCATGGAATACAACCTTCCCAAGTTGTAAGATACTCAAGGAATTCAGCAACACCAGCTTTTTCTGTAAATGCTACAAACTGGTCTCCTCCACCAAGAACAGGGGTACCCCACTGTTCATCTACAGCAGGAAGGGCAAATACACCAACTTCTTCTTCCATATTCTGCTGAACAGATTCAGGAAGGAAGCTTGTAATAAAGTTACCCTCTCTATGCATCATTGCTTTTGGAGGATTTTCAAACAAAGGCTTTATGCTATCTCCATAATGAGATGTAAGAATATTTGTTCTTCCGCCATAAACATATGCATCATTAAAGAAAATATCCTGGATATAAGAAAGTGCATTTAAAACCTTAGGGTCATCAAAAGCAATCTTATGGTTTACCCAATCATCATATACATCAGGACCAGCTGTACGAAGCATCATATCTTCAAGCCAATCTGTTCCAGGCCAACCAGTTGCAGCACCAGATTCAAAACCTACAGTCCAAGGAGCTATACCATCAGAAACCATCTTTTCTTCAAGAGCCTTAAGTTCATTCCATGTCTTTGGAACCTCATAGCCTCTTTTAGCCCATTCTTTTTTATTATACCAAACAAAACTCTTTGCATTTACACGATGGAAAACACCATAAACTTTTCCCTTATAAGAACCTAAGTCCTTCCAAACAGATGCATAGTTACTGTCAATTCTTGAAACTACATTTGAAGGGAGAGGCTTCAAATAACCAGCTTCTGCAAAGTTTTGCATCATACCAGGCTGAGGGAGCATAGCAATATCAGGAGGAGTACCTGCTGCAGCCTGAACTTGAATCTGAGTTTCAAATTCAGGACTTCCTTCATAAACAACATTAAAACCAGTTTTTTCATTAAAAGCTTTAATGATTTCTTCAAGACGAGCTGCTTCTTCTCCTCTTGATGCTCCAAATACATGAATTGTATTATCTTCTTCAGCAGATTTTGCAGAATTCTTTGTACATGACATAAATGATGTCATCATGCCCAAAGCCGCAACACCAATTACAACAGAACCAATTTTGTTCTTCTTCATAGAAGAAACCTCCTTATATGTAATAGTTACAGTTTATAAAAGCCTTAATTAAGTGGTCTCTCGTTCAATCACCTTTATAGGGGATAATATTGAATACATTCCCCTTTCAGGATTTTTCAAACGATTCAAAACACACTCAGCAGCCATTTTCCCAGATTCATCTAAAGACTGACTTACAGAACTAAGTCCTATATACTTAGAAATATCAATATCATCAAATCCAAGTACTTTTATATCCCTAGGAATCTTTATACCAGTCTCCTTTGCAAGTGTAATAAATCTTGCAGCAATAAGGTCACTTGAACAGAATACGCAGTCAGGTAAATCATCTTGCCGCAAAAATTTTCTTACAGCTTCATCAAGCCTATTCTGTGTAAATTCCCCTATCCATACATGATTTTCAGGAATCATTATTCCTTTACTGGCAAAGAAAAATCTAAAGCCCTGAAATCTTTCATCAGTTGCAGGAACCGTATATGGAAGAATTGCTTTCTCCCCTATAAAACCAGGATTTCTGCAGCCCTTTGAATATAAAAACTCCCCTGCCTTTTGTCCTCCCATAACATTTTGAATAACAATATTGTCAAAGCCTTCTATAGAGCTTTCAACAAAACAAACTGGAAACTTTGCACTTTTTAAAAGTTCTAAGGAATCTTTATCAGGGTGCAAAGAAAATGCTATTAATCCATCAGCACGATTTGTATTCACAATCATACTGATATAATCTTTCAAATCATCTGCTGTCTGAATTGAATAAATAACAATCTCAAAATGCTCATCATTCAAAACAGACTCAACACCTCTTAACCTTTCCATAAAAGACGACTGGCTAAAAAACGGAGCTATAACACAAATTTTCTTGTACATTTTTCTTGCGACAGCAACCGCATTAGCTTTTGGCACAAAGTTAAGCTTCTTAATGGCTTCTAAAACCTTCTGCTTTTTATCCTGAGCAACTTTATCAGGCTCATTCAATACCCTTGATACAGTCGCAGGGCTGACCCCAGTCATATTAGCAATGTCGTAAATAGTAGGATTCTTCTCTGCCACTCAAAACTCCATAAAGTCTTTCATGATAAAATGAAACCGGTTTCATGAAAGTAATTACATTATCACATTGGAAATTTGATTTGTCAAAGAAATTCTTTACAAAATTAACAAATATTAAGATTGACATTAATTCAAACTTAGATTGTAACCCATCTATTAAAAAAAACGAGAAGTAAAAACATAATTAAAATCCTTAATTTTTAAATAAAAGCAGAGAGCATTAAAAAATGCTTATCACTAATAATGCTCCCTATAAATCTATTTTATCTAGCTAACCAGCCGCCATCAACAGCCAGTGTAAAGCCGTTTACATAATCACTTGCAGCACTAGAAAGGAATACAACAGCACCAGCCATATCTGTAGGAGTTCCCCAGCGACCAGCAGGTATTCTTTCAAGAATAGAATCATTTCTGTCCTTATCATTTCTCAATGCTTCTGTGTTATTAGTAGCCATATAGCCAGGAGCGATAGCATTTACACAAATACCATATTTAGCCCATTCATTTGCTAAGGCACGAGTCATTCCAAGAACACCGCTCTTACTTGCAGTATAAGCTGGAACACGGATACCGCCCTGGTAAGAAAGCATTGAAGCAACAGAAATAATCTTTCCGCCAGTCTTTTGAGCCATAAACTGCTTTGCAACAGCCTGAGCAAAGAAGAAAACAACCTTTTCATTTATAGCGGTTACTTTATCCCAATCCTCTTCTGTATAATCAATAGCATCGTTACGAATAATTATACCGGCATTATTAACAAGAATATCAACTCTGCCAAATGCATCTAAGGTTTCCTTTATAATACGCTCTATTGGTTCTGTTGTACCAAGGTCAGCCTTTATAGCAACAAACTCGCCTCCAATTTTCTTAATAAGTTCAGCAGTTTCATCACAATCACGGCGGGCAACACCAGCAACCTTTGCACCAGCTTCAGCTAAGGCAACACACATTCCCTGACCGAGACCTGTATTTGCTCCAGTTACAATAGCAACCTTTCCATTAAGCTTAAATGCATCTAAAATCATATCAATACCTCATCAAGTAAAAAAGAGTTTAATAACATTTCCAATTTATTATAATTTTATAGCAGCAGTTTCTTAGCGTCAATTTTCCTTTCTGAACATTTCTTGATATATTCAGCTATTTTGTGCTAATTCACCGAATCTTCTGACACCACAAAGAGTCAAATGCTTATCAACATCTTCAAATATATCAGTAACAGGCTGCAAAACACTATTCAAGCCGCCTGTTGCAACTACATGTATTTTAGATGCATCATCTCCATACTTTTCAGCCATCTCCTTTTTCATACGAGCGACAATATATTCAACAAGTCCTTTATAGCCTAAGACAACACCAGATTGAATACAGGCTGTTGTATTCATACCTAAAACAGAAGGAGGAACTTCAAGAGGAACCTGAGGAAGCTGAGCTGTATTACTAAAAAGCGATTTCATAGCTGTAGCTAACCCCGGTGCAATTGCAATGCCAGAAACTTCCCCCTTGCCATTAATAGCTGTAAAAGTAAGGGCTGTACCAAAATCAACCGTAATACATGCTTCTTTATATCGGCACCAGGCTTCAAGGGCATCACAAACCAAATCTGTTCCCATCTCATTAGATGTAATTTTCACAGGAAGATTAGCATAATAAGAAGGAGAAACAACAACAGGCTTTTTACCTATTAAACTTTCAACGGCAGTAACAAAAGCACCTGTTAAACCTGGAACAACAGAACTCAAAGAAGCCCATTCAATACATTCAGAAGCATTAATATCTGCATCTCTAAAAAAAGATTGGATTATAGAAGAATATTCATCTCCTGTACGGCGTACATCTGTAAACATTCTCCACTGCCTCAAATAAGTTTCACCCTTAAACAAAGCCACATCAATATTTGTATTTCCAATGTCTATAGCTAAAGACATTTTGCATTTATCATTATTACCAAGCATTTTTATATTATAACAATTAAAAAAATGACTGTACACTTTATAATATATGCATTGAACTAAATATTTATACACGTTATTATTACAGAATGGAAACACTCATACAACCTAAAGTATTAAAGGGCTTTCGCGATTCTTTACCACAGGCAGAGATTCAGCGTTCAGATTTAATTGAAAAGCTCACAAAAGTATATCGCTCGTTTGGTTTTGTACCTATCGACACACCTGTTCTTGAATATACAGAAATTCTTCTTAGAAAGAGCAACGGTGAAACAGAAAAACAGGTATTCCGTTTTGAAGACAACGGCGGTCGTGATGTTGCAATGCGTTTCGACCTAACAGTCCCATTTGCCCGCTTCACAGCAGAACATAAATCAGAATTATACTTCCCTTTCAAACGCTATCATATTGCAAAAGTATGGAGAGGAGAAAAACCTCAGGCTGGACGTTACAGAGAATTTGTACAATGTGATTTTGACATGGTAGGAAGTGACAGTGCAGCTGCCGACTTTGAAATATTGAACATCATGAAAACAGCCCTATCTGCAATTGGTGTTGATAAAATACATATCCATGTAAACCACAGAGGAATATTTAACAGATTCCTTGCAAAACTCAATATTGCAGACAAAAGCGAAGACGTACTTCGTATAGTTGATAAACTTGCAAAAATCGGACAGGAAGAAGTTACAAAACAGCTTACAGAAGTAACAGGAAAAGAAGATATCGCCAAAGAAATATTAAAATACATTGCTGGTGGAAAAGACTTTGACGATACACTCAACCTTCTTGAACAGATGGCAGGCGGAGAAGCTGAAGATACAAAACGTATGAGAGCTATAAGAGAAATGATGAAAGCCGCAGGAATTGCAGATACATACATTCTAGACCCAAGCATTACAAGAGGGCTCGACTACTATACAGGAATCGTTTACGAAACATTCCTTGATGACCTTCCTTCAATAGGTTCTGTAAGCTCGGGAGGACGTTACGATAACCTTGCAGGACTTTACATGAAAGATAAAGTTCCAGGCGTTGGAGCTTCAATAGGCTTAGACAGACTTCTTGCAGGGCTTGAACAACTCGGACTTTCAGCAAAAAAAGGAAGCTACCTTGATGCAGAAATCTACTGTCTAGATGATAGCCTTGCTGTACATTATCAGGGAGTTGCATCAAAACTTCGTGCAAAAGACATTGCAGTAGAAATCTTCCCAGAAGCAAAGAAAATGGCACAACAATATGCTGTTACAGAAGCAAAAGGTGTAAAATGGGGTATTCTTATAAAAAAAGAAGAAGCCGAAAAGAATGTTATTACACTAAAAAATCTTGCAACTCGTGAACAGTTCGTTGGAATATCATTAGACGAAGCTGCAAAAAAGATAAAAGAAAACTAATCAGTGCCAATAAATAATTAATAAAAAACGGGAATCTATTTAACTTAAAGCCATAAAACAGCTAGAATTAATAGATTCCC
>JAILNT010000211.1 GCA_024691265.1 Treponema sp.
TATCTTTGTAATTATAGCTTTGCTACTACTTATATTTACACGTCCTATATTTATACAAAAACTTAATATAAACAAAGTTGCTACTAATATAGAAGCTTTAACAGGAAAAAAAGTAACTATTATTGATTCTATTCCTGAAAATGGAAAGGGTACTATTAAATTAAATGGAATTATCTGGAATGCACAAGCTGAAACAAAGACAGCCATTTCATCTGGAACCTTGTGCATTGTAAAAACTTTTGAAGGTAATACTGCAATAGTTTCAGCACTTTCTTAAAAAAAAAGCCCCGAAAGTTATTAATTACTCGAGGCTTCATAAAGTCATTATAAAATTTTATTTCTTAGCAATTTCAGAAATAGAAGAAATAAGTCCTGCCATGTTTTGAAAATCAGCTGGAATGATAAGCTTTGTAGCTTGTCCGTCAGCTGCTTTTTCTAAAGCTTCAAGACTTCTTAATTTTATAACAGCTTCGTCAATTCCTGCCTCTTTTATCATTTTAAGACCGTCAGCAGTTGCTTTTTGAACTTCAAGAATAGCCTGAGCTTCACCCTCGGCTTTACGTATAGCAGCTTCCTTTTCTGCTTCAGCTTCAAGAATCATAGACTGCTTTTTACCTTCTGCAACGAGAATTTCAGATTGTTTTTGTCCTTCAGCAACAAGAATCTTTTCACGTCTTTCGCGTTCAGCTCTCATCTGTTTTTCCATAGCATTTTTAATTGCTTCAGGCGGCATGATATTTTTTACTTCAACGCGATTTACTTTTATTCCCCATGGGTCTGTAGCTTCATCAAGAATAGCTCTCATCTTTGTGTTGATAACATCACGGCTTGTAAGCGTTGCATCAAGGTCTAGCTCACCAATAATATTTCTTAATGTTGTAGCTGTTAAAGTTTCTATGGCTACCATTGGATTTTCAACACCATAAGTATAAAGTTTAGGGTCAGTTATCTGCATGTAAACAACTGTATCAATTTTCATTGTTACATTGTCTTTTGTTATAACCGGCTGAGGCGGAAAATCTAAAACTTTTTCCTTCAAAGAAATCCCATTTGCAATTCTATCGATAAAAGGAACTTTTACATGAAAACCTGTTGTCCATGTTGTTTGATATGCACCAAGTCTTTCTATAATTGCTGCATGTGATTGTGGAATTATCCTAATATTTTTAATTATAATTATTGCAATTACAATTAATACAATTATTGTTGCTCCGATTCCCTTGTCTAAGGGTTGTAAAAAAGAATTATACATTTTAGTCTCCTTTCAAAATAATTAAAGTCTTTTTATAGGCTAACACCTGTATACATATTGGTCAATCTAATTTTGCAATAAGAGATTCCTGTGCACCTGCAACTTCTTTGAAATCTTCTGCGTTGAAAGATGTATAATGCTCTGTCATTATATCGCTCGTATGACGAGTAATCTCTTGAACTTTATCGCGAGCAATTCCTTTTCCTATAAAATAAGTATTTGCAAAAACTCGCCAGGAATGAAAGACTATATTTCTTTCTTCCCGTTTATTTTTATCTATCCCGATTTTTTCAAGTGCATCATAGAAATGCGTGTTGATTGAGTAAGTTGTAGGCGGCTTTTTTCCTTTTAATGTAAATACATATTTATCAGGAGCTTTTACTAACTGAATAATCATTTCATAAAGGCGTTTAGGAATTGGAATTTCATCTACGCCTCTTTTTGTTTTTTGCAAGCCTAAACCTGTTTTGTCATTGTAACTATGAGCTATGGTTATGTGGTCAGGATAAATGCAATTTCCTTTTAATGCCTTTATTTCTCCGACACGTAGACCTGTAATGCTTGCAATAAGATTTATAAGATAGTTTACCTTGTCGCCATTCCAATATTTTTCTATATTGTCAGGTCGCATAAGTTCGATATATTCTTCCTGTGTTAAAATACCACGCTTTTTTTCATCTACTCGTATAGCCTTTAGATTTTTGAATGGATTTTCACTTACTATATCTTTATCTATTATTATAGAAAATACTATTCTGTATATTGTCATAACAAGATTTACATAAGAAGCTGTAAGTCCATTATCTAAAAGCTTTTGCCTCAAATTTTTCAAGTCTGATAATTTTATTCTGCTTACAAGTTTTTTCCCATGATAAGGAAGTATGTGTTTATCAAGGCATTGTTTTTGTTTTAATACCGTATTTCGTTGGATAGCTGGAGCTTCTTCTGAAGAAGCATCGTAAAGTTCTGATGTTCTTGGACACAAAGGTCTTTTTCCTTCTTGCCAAACAAATACATTATATTTTTTACAAAATTCTTCAAGTGTAGGTATCTTTTCTGTTTTATTATCTAAAAGCTTTCCTTTTCTGAGTAAATTCATGCAATAGGCATAAGCTTCATGTTTTTTCGCTTTACCTGTGGATTTTGCTGTCATTGCCCGGTTTGCTTCTTCGTCCCA
>JAILNT010000152.1 GCA_024691265.1 Treponema sp.
AGTGTGAGTTTTTATAGAAAAGATTGAATTATAGATAATAAAAATTTCAGGCTTCTGGGGACTTTAATCCTTATGAAGCCTGTTTTATTTATATATTGTGTTTTATTCTATTTATTTTGTTACTTCCGGATATGATTCCAAGAAGTTTCTTGAAAGTAGAGGACTTACTGTTTGACGAGTTAAAAGTGTTTCTTTTGCACAGGCAAGTCCGTAATGAATACATCTTTTTATACTTTCTTTATTGAGAAAGCCCATAAGGAATCCAGAAGCGAAAGCATCTCCGGCTCCTATTGTGTCTACAACCTGTGATGGTACATAAGGTGGTTCTATCCATGTTTTGTCTTCTATTTGAACCATTACGCCTCTATCACCAAAGGTTATGATAAAGTTCTTAAATCCTAAATCTCTGAATTTTTTTGCAGTGGTTAAGTCTGGAACTGCTTCATCTCCAATTATTGTTGCTGCTTCATATTCATTACAACCAAATAGGTCTATAAGATTTGCATACTTTACAGTTTTTTTTGCAAGGTCTGGAGCTGTAGCATTCTGGAATATAAAAATATCTGGATTATTTTTCTTTAGATTGTAAATACTTTCAAATGTTGTTTCCGAGAGATTTGAATCCATTACAAGTGCTTTTACATTTTGATTTTTGATGTAGCTTACTGCATCTTCATCAAGTTCTATTTCTCTAAGAATTTTTGTACTGTATATACATGAAGCATTCTTATTGGGAGATGCCATCACGGAAAATAGTGATGTTGAATAGTTTTTACTGACTTTTAATAGACTTGTATCGATATCTTCTTTTTTTAATCCATGCAGGAGATAGTCTCCAAAAATGTCATTTCCGATTACTGACATAATTGCAGTATTAAGTCCCAGATGTTTCATGTTGATTGCCATTCCTCTGGCAACACCTCCGGGTACAAGCTCTATGGAGCCGTCACGATAGGCTTCTGTGTCATCTTCCTCCGGAGTGTAGGCTTTAATATCTACTGAAACATTTCCAATACAAAGTATCTTATTCGATGGGGTGAGTTGAAAATCCATTCGGATATAATATTGTTAGAAAAATCTATTGTCAATATTATCAACAGAAAGTCATATTTTTCTTTTATTTAGTAACCCATTCCACAAGACATTTTTTCAGATGGCTCAGGATATGCTTTCATATAATTTGCCTTATATTCTGCTGCAAGTTCAGAAAGCTCTTTTTTTCCTTCAATGTATAAATCATAATTAATACCGGTTGCTTCTGAACCACAGCCAATAAATTCTCCTCCAAGAGAATCTTCTATAATTTTTCTTCTCTCTTCTTTTGTTGTGTCTTTAATTAAAATGCTCTTTGCCATATTTTTTATATTATCATTTTATTCGAAGAATAAATAGAGAGAAAAATTATCATTTAATTGTATGTTTTTTTATGCTTTTATGAAACTTGAAACTATTATTTTCCTTGTGCTAGTATAAAATTCTCAGGAAGTATGAAGATGTTAAATTGTATTGTTGTAGCTTTAGGTGGTGCTATTGGTGCTGTTCTCCGGCATTTAATTTCGCTTATATCTGTAAAAGAGGATTTTGTATATCCAATTAAAACTTTTGCTATAAATGTTTTGGGCTGTTTCTTTATAGGTTTGATTGCAGCTATTAGCATAAGATTTTCTAATATGAATGAAAAGTATATTTTATTTTTTAAAACTGGTATTTGTGGAGGTTTTACAACTTTTTCTACATTTGCCCTTGAATCAGAAAAATTATTGACATCATCTCATATTGGAATTGCAATACTTTATATTTGTCTTAGCTTGATTTTTGGACTTGTTTCGATAATTTGTGCAGAAGTTCTTGTGAATAATATTCTTCGGTAATTATCTGTAAAGCAAGAAGCTGTATTATTGTAAGATTGACAGAACATTTCTTTAGATTTATTATACTAAAAAATTGTTAAGAATCTATTTATAGAAATGTTTTTAGCAGTTTTAATATCATTTTTTATTTGTATAGTAATGAATTGTATGTCTGAAGAAGAAGTAAACGTAATAAGAAAGAAGAATCCTCTTGTAGTTTTTGTTAAGACTGTTTTGTTTATAATAGTGTTTTTGTTGCTGCTTCTTGTAGCTTGGGCAGCCTTTTGCTGCTTTGATAAAAAAACATCTCTTTCTGCTTTGCCAAGAGAATATTCTTTGTATGTTCATCTTGATTCGGCATGGGATTCTCTTTCTCCAATGATAGATATGAATGCAGGTGATGAAATACTTGCCATGGAGCAGTTTAAGCCATACAGAGCTATTGTAATGAATCTTCGCTCATCTATTCATGATGGTAAAACTTCTAGGTATATTCCTTTCCTTTCCAAATTTTTGAAAAGAAAAGTTGAACTTGCTCTTTATGGTGAAGGAGACAAGCAGAACTTTCTTGCCGTTGTTGATACAGGAATACTTGCTGCATGTACAAGATTATCTCCTGTCGCAGCTCCTTTTATAAAAGTAGAAGGACTTTCCTATGTAACTACAGGAGGAGAGTCTTATTTTGAATTCAAAGATAAGGAAACTTCTCTTTACATAAAAACTTTTAAAAATCTTGTTCTTGCAAGTGATAATAAGGATATCCTTATAAAAGCTTATAGTGTTAATAATGCAGAATCATATACAGAAGAACAGCTTGCTGTTTTTAATAAAAAATCTGAACAGAGTGTTCGTGTTTTTGCAGATTCAAAAAAATTGGCAGAATCCTTAACACAAGGAGATGCTTTACTTGAAGCATGTCTTGCTCTTTTACCTGAAGATGATTTAAGCGAAGTAAATCTTTCTGTTAATGATTCTGATATAAATATTAAGGCAACGTTTCCATATAAGATTCCATCTGATGCAAATAATGCTTTAGCCACTATTTTAGGTCGTAAGTCTTCTGTTCCTGGTTTACTTTCTGCTATGAGTGAAGATGTTCAGTATTATACTATGCTGAATATTGGTAGTTTGAAAGAGTTAAAGGAAGCGGCTTTTCCTTATTTGAATACAGTTCAAAATGTAGATGACCTTTGGTCTAAAGCTGATTCTGCTTCTAAAATTTTGTTTTCATATAGCATTGATGATTTAGTTTTCTCATGGTCAGGTAAGGAATTTGCAGCTTTAGGCATAAAGGGATATAACGACCCTGTTTTTGCAGTTCAAGTTTCTGATGAAAATAAAAGAAAAGAAGTGTTTGATAAAATCTTAGATACAATATTTTTGACTAGTGATGATACTCTTATTATGGACGGAGTTCATCTTACTCAAATTGGGTTACCAAACTTTTTACAGAATCTACTAGCCGTATTTGGTGTGAAGATTCCTTCTCCATATTATATGGTGCATGAAGGTTTCCTTTATCTTTCAGAATCTCCTGAAACACTGGCTACTATATATCGCAGTCAGAAAGCAGGTAGAAAGCTTGCAAGTAATTTTAACTGGAATAAAGTTTCAGAGACACATAGTCCATCGACTGCAATAAGTGTTTTCTATGATTTGGAGCGTAGCGTTCCTTTCTTCATTAGAAGTAATTCTGATATATCAAAAGTTTTAAGAATGTATTCTATTGGAAGATGTGATATAAGATTTGAGAATTCTATGATTGTGATGCAGATTCAGGCTTGTGCAAATAAAAATGATTATATGCGTGTTGCAGCAGGCTTTCCTATGAATCTTTCAGGAAAAACAAATGGTTTTAAGCTTCTTAAAAATGGGAAAGACCATATTATTTGGACAGAAGACCAGAAAAAAGTATGCTCATTAGATCAAAAAAGCCTTTCTGTAATCACTAGGGAATTTGCAGAAAATATTTCTCTTGTAAGCTCTGATAACTTTATTTGGGCTGTTACTGATAATGGAACTGTATATCTCATGAATGAGAAACTTGAAGATATGGAAGGTTTCCCTGTTTATCTTGCTGAGCCTGTTTCAGCAGAAGTTACTGCTAATGGGGATTCTGTTATTATTCCAATGACTAGTAACCGCCTTGTAACAGTTCATTCTAACGGAAATAAAGAATCATTGAGTCTATCTGTAACAGGTTCTATAAAATCTTCTCCGGCAGTTTATACAGGTCTTGATGATAAAAGTACAGTAATTGCTTTATACGATAAGAGTTTCCTTGGAAAAATTATACTTATAAAAAATGGTTCTGTTACTAATAGTGATATGTCGGTTCCTGGTATAGGTTATGGTTCTCCTGCACTTTTAGGAAAGAAAAATCTATATACAGCTTTTATTACTCAAGCGGGCTATTTCTATTTGTGGAAAGATGGTTTACTTGTTGAAGATTTCCCTATGAAATTTGATGGTATATATAATAGTAACGTTGTTGCAATATCTGATAATACATTTGCTGCAGTTTCTGACAGTGCAGTTGTGTTTAAAGTAACTATTAAAGAAAATGATATTGAAGTTACAAGTGGTGATTTTTTAGCAACTAATTATAAAACTGATAAGATTTCTACTGTAAATGACTACCAGTTTTTGAGTACTCAGGGAAATCTTCTTTATGCTTATAAGAATAGGTTTGAGAATTTAGTGAATGGCTTCCCTAAGACAGGAGTTGGAACTCCAGTGTTTGCAGATGTTGATTATGATGGAAAAGACGAGCTTTTTATTCTTACTTTAGATAATAAATTATTTGCTTGGAAAATCGGAGAATTGGGCGAATGAAGAAGTTTTTATTAGTAAAAGTTTTTTATGTGATTTTAATTGTTACAACATTTTTTAGCTGTTCTTCTTTACAAGACGTTTCAATGTCTGTAGAGCTTACAGCACAATCTGAGGATATACATCGGATAGAAGGAAAATATGTTTTACTTGATGCAAATCGCCTTTTGGGTAAGGATAAAACATCGGAATATGATACAGCTATAAAAGATTTGATAGCTGATATTGATACTGTTTTAGATGTTCCAGGTCTCCAAAGTGCATCTTCTTCTAGACTTCAGGCATTAAAAGGTCTTGCTTATTTACTAAAAGGAAATAAAGGAAAAGCTTCTGATAGATATAAAGCTTCTATAGCTGAATATAAAGGTGATGCTCAAGGTATTATTTTAGGGCGTCGTCTTGGTCTTTCTTCAGAAGAGATTGAAAAAGCTTGTGATACTCCAGCCTTACTTGAACTTCAAATAGCCATAGAAAAGTTTGAATCGAATGATTTTATGAATAGCGTTGCAAAATTTGATTCAGCATTTTTAGAACTTCCATCTTATTATAAAGATGCTTATCTTCCTGTAAGAGATGAAGCTTGGAGACTAAGACTTATTGATACAGCTTCTAAATCTGATAATCTTATGGATATTTTGAAGTTAAATGAGATTTCTGTTGGTCAGTTTCTTGTATTAGCACAGCAATCTACAAATCTTTTGTTCAAGTTTATAGGGGATAAAAGATATAGTGAAAAAGAACTTTTCAAAACAGTATTTGATAATGGCATTTTAACTCCTGTTTCTGGTGAAGAAGAAAGAGTATTAATGCAGGGTGATTCTGTTACACGTATTATATGTGCCCGTATTTTATGGAAGCTGTATGTTGAGCTGAAAGAGAATATTTCTCCTAATAAATATTCTTCTGCATATAGAGCTTCTTCTATTCCTAGCCCTGTTTCTGATGTTGATGTTTCAAATCCTGATTTTGATGCAGTCCTTGGTTGTGTTGAAAATGAGATAATGTCTCTCGTAGATGGAGAGAAATTTGAACCAGAAAAGCTTCTTTCAGCTTCTGAGCTTGACGAATATCTTAAGAATGTAAAGTAAAGCTTGCTAGTTTCCTTTACTTTACTGTTTCGTTGAGTTATACTTATTTTATATCCGACTAAAATGGATTTATTTCCCTGGAGGAATTTTAGATGATTAAAACAGTAAAAGACGTAGCTCTTACAGGCAAACGCATTATTATGCGTGTTGATTTTAACGTTCCAATGAAGGACGGAGTTGTTCAAGATGATACTCGTATCATGGCAGCTCTTCCTACAATAAAGTATATTTTGGAACAGAAACCAAGAAGTTTGGTTTTGATGAGCCACCTCGGAGATCCAAAAAAAGATGTAAAGAAAGCTCAGGAAAAGGCTGAGAAAGCTGGAAAAACATGGACTGAAGCTGATTCTGAAAAGTTCATTAACGGAAAGAATCGCATGGCTCCAGTTGTAAAGTATTTCGCAGAAAAGCTTGGTACACCAGTTACATTCCTTCCAGATGCATTAGGTCAGAAAGCTGCTATTGATGCTCTCCCAGAAGGTTCTGTTGCAATGCTCGAGAATGTTCGCTTCCATAAAGAAGAAACATCAAAAGATTCAGAAGAACGTGGTAAGATGGCTGCAGAACTTGCTACATACGGAGATATCTTTGTAAATGATGCATTCGGTACAGCTCATCGTGACCAGGCTTCTACAGCTACAATTGCAAAGTATATGAAGGAACAGCCAGTAGGTGGATTCTTGATGGAGAAAGAAGTTAAGTATATCCAGCCAATGGTTGAAAATCCTCCAAAGCCACAGGTTGCTATTATCGGTGGTGCAAAGGTTTCTTCTAAGATTGCAGTTCTTGAATCTCTTTTGAAGAATGCTTCTGCCCTTGTTATTGGCGGTGGTATGGCATATACATTCCTTAAGGCACAGGGACACAAAGTTGGTATTTCTTTGGTTGAAGATGATTTTATTGATACAGCAAAGAAGTTACTTTCTGATGCAGAGGCAAAGGGTGTAAAGATTGTTCTTCCTGTTGACCATGTTGCAGCAGACAAGTTTGATGCAAATGCAGCTCCTGTAGCTGTTGATGGAGTTGATATTCCTGATAATTTAATGGCTATGGACGTTGGTCCAAAGACAATCGAACTTTATAAAGAAGTTCTTTCAACAGCAAAATCTGTTGTATGGAACGGACCTGTAGGTGTATTTGAATTCGATGCATTTGCAAAGGGAACAGCTACTGTTGCACAGCTTGTTGCTGATGCTACAGGAAGAGGAGCTATGACTGTAGTTGGCGGAGGAGACTCTGTTGCTGCTGTTAACAAGTTCCATCTTGCAGAAAAGATGAGCCACGTATCAACTGGTGGTGGAGCATCATTGGAATTCTTGGAAGGAAAAACTCTTCCAGGTATTGCAATTCTTGCAACAAAGTAAATCGAATTAATTTAGCAATATAAATATCTTAATATCGATATTCTATAAAGAAGCTTCTTTGAAAAATAATTTCAGGAAGCTTCTTTTTATTTATAGCTAAAACTGAAGAATACAAAAATCGGAATATAATAGTATATATAAATATCACATCTGGTTTTGAGGTTTTAGTTTATGAAAAAAAGAAAGTCCTTGACCAAAATTATAGGAATAATTGTTGCTTTTTTGATATTAGCTTATTCTGCTATTATATTTGCAGTTGTCAATTTGCAATTAAACAAAGGACTCATTTCTTATTTTCAAAATGATGTAAAATCTCAATCATCATTGATAATTGATGAATTTGATTCTATTTTATTAAGACTTTTAGATACTTCAAATTATTTGAAAAATGAATTTGAAAGATTTGTTGTAAATAATGCTTTTAATGAAAGTACTGCAGCGGATGTTTGTGATTCAGCCCTCATGAATCTTGATGTAGATTCAATGTATGTAGTCGATTCTGATGGAAATGAGTTATATAGTCATGGAAACGGGATTAATGAAGATTATGTCAGCTTATCCTTT
>JAILNT010000271.1 GCA_024691265.1 Treponema sp.
TAATTTTCTTGAAAGTTCACTACCAAGCAAAATAGAATTAGGACTAGAAAGGTCAAAAGAGCCACTATAAACAGATAGCTGTTCCTTAAAACCTAAATCCATATCCAATACATTTTTAGGCAATGCCCTTACCACAGCAGCACTTTGACGACCTCTACGCCCAACCATAAGACTTTGAGCTTCGTAAAAAGGTACAACGGAAGAAATAGAAGGCTCATCTTTACAGAAAGACAAAAATTCATTTTCATTTTCTAAATCAGAAACCCTTAAATGATAAGAACTTATTTCCATAATAGCTTCTATAAAGCCCATCTGGAAACCATTCATAACACTTAGAGTGACAATCAATGTCATAACACCAAAAAAAATACCAAGAGAAGCTAAAAACGAAGTAACAGCAGAACGCCCTTTTCTATCAACTCTGGAAAATCTTTTCGAAACAAAATAAATCCAGTTAAAATCAATTCGTTTTTTTATATTTTTTTTGCAGCTCAAAGCTTTCTCCTTCTAATCTCTTTATTTTTAATAAATACACGTTCTAAAACTTTTCTTCCATGTTCATAACTAACCAATACACGGTAATCACCGTCAAAATAGGTAGTAACAAAATAATTATCTTCAGATTTATATTCAGTTTTCATTCTTAATACATCATTTTCATAGAAGTATAAATCAGGTAAAGAACACAATTCTGTATATACATAAACATTTTTATCAACATTAGTTATATCACCGTTTTCAGAATATTCAGTTGTTTCTTCACGTCTAAGACGATTTTCATCATCATATTTATAAGTATAACTTGCTTTTTTTAATTTCGTATTTATATTCTCTTTATTTTCATCTTCCAATAAAGTATAAAGAATTTTTTTATCACAAAGGCCTTTTGCATTATAAAAATATTCGATTATTTCATTTGAAGAGACTTTATATTCAGAGATTTTATCAGCTACAGTGCTTTCGTCTGAAGCATAATTATAAGAAACAATAAGAGATATATCTGCTATACTAGATTTATTTTTAGGCAGCGACCAGATAGTTTTTTTAGATAATCGCATAAAATCATCATATACAGTCTGAACAAGACTGTCAGAATTTGAATAAACTAAAGTCTTTCTACCAAAAATATCTTTTTGAACAGAAAAATCTTCTTCCCCTATCCAATCAGTAATGAGAAGACCTTTTACATCTGTAAAGACTTTAGAAAAATCAACACCCTCTTTCAAACTTTCCTGTATAGCATCTTCAAAAATCTCCACACCTTCAGAATTTTCAAATTGCAAATCAGAAGAAACATCAGAAAGAGAATCTAAATCAACATTCAAAACAGTTTCATCAAACGGATAAAAATAAGCACGCATAGAGCTTATAGACATTGTTGAGGCATTAAAAACTGGTTGATTTAAAATATCATATAGACAAGTATATTTTTCTATAAAGAAATTGCTATTTTTCGATATAGAAATCTTAGAATAAAAATTCTGGATTAAAAGGAGCCTTCGCTCATCATCAATTTTATTTGACTCTGAAAAGACTTTCTGTCCTGCAAAAAAGAAGGACAGAAACAGCATCAGGAAAATCTTTTCTATTTTAGAATACATTTATAAATCTGTTCAGTCTTACTCCAGACCGAGAAATTCATTAATATATTTATCCGGATTAAAAATCTGAATATCTTTATAGCCTTCTCCTGTACAAACAAAAGCTACAGGCAAGCCTAATTCTTTACCAACAGAAATTGCAATACCACCCTTAGCAGCAGAATCATACTTTGTCATAACAACAGCATCAACACCTACAGCCTCATGAAAAACTTCAGCCTGACGCAAAGCATTTTGACCTGTAGTACAATCTATAACAAGAATCTTCTTGTAACAGCCTTCAGATGCTTTTTGAGAAGCAACTCTATCTATCTTCTGCAGCTCTCTTACAAGATTTTCTTTATTATGCAAACGACCAGCAGTATCAGCAAGCACAAGTCCGCCACCTTTAGATGCAACACTTTCAGCGGCATCAAAAACAACAGCACTAGGATCTGCACCATCTTGATGAGAAACAACCCTTATACCGAGTCTTTCTCCATGAATCTGAAGCTGGTCTATAGCAGCCGCCCTGAATGTATCTGAAGCTGCCATTATTGTATTTGCAAAAGACGCATCATTATAATATTTTGCCATCTTGGCTACAGAAGTAGTTTTTCCAACTCCATTAACGCCTAAAACAAGATATACATTTACTTTACCTGCTACAGGCTCTAGAGAAACAGACTTCACAAAAGGTCTTAACTCTTTTCCAAGCAAAGATAAAATCTCATCTCTATCGTCAATATTCTTTTCCTTACAAAGCTTTTCCAGCTTATCAATCATTTCAAAAGCTGTTTTTGCACCTATATCGCCCTCTATAAGAGCATCAGTTAATTCTTCAAAAAATTCGGTATCAATTTTTTTATGAAAACCAAAAAGTTTTTTTATTTTATCAGCGAATGATATCTTTGCCATCTTCAACTCCATCAATCGTTTCAGTTTCAATAGTTTCTATTTTAGAATCAATAATATTCTCTTTCAAAATCTTATTATAAGAAAGCTTTTTTACAGCAGGTGGAACAACTTTATTTGCAGTTTTCAAATATCGGAACAACTGCACTGCAAAATTTATTCCAAATGCAACAGAAATACCCATTGCACAAAAAGTTCTATTACGCCATTCATTCACTTCATTCTTATCAGATGTATAACCAAGTTCATAACTATTCTTCGCAGAATAAAATTTTCCATACGAATAAAAACTAAAGGGTAATGAAAGCATTAATAGCGTGTAACCAGTATACATTCTTCTTCTACTTTTATCAATCAATGCAGCTAAATCTTCAGACTTAGCATCCACAAGCAAATAATTACCATCTCCAATATATTTTTTAGGAATATAAAAATAAGACGGCAAACTACTTTTTTCTTCTGTAACAGTTCCATCGTCTGATTTTACATAACTATAGAATTGTCCTATCATATTATTTCCATCAATAGCAACAGAAACAAACTCTCCTTTATTAGAAATATCTCCGGCATAAACAGAATTTATATAAAACACACCAAAATCAGAAACAGATTTTTTTAACCCTAGCTTCAGATTTCCAAGTTTCTTTTCAACCATATTTACAGTTACGTGGAAAACATTCTTGTCAATAAAATTATAAGTAAAACTTTCTGTATTAAAATTTTCTGCCTCAATACTTATATTATGAATACCAGCATCAACAAGAATACTTTCCGGGGCATTCGTATAAACAATGTCATCAACCGTTATTTTGGTCTCCACATCTTCAGGCATTACATCAAAAATTAATTTAACAGGAAAAGTATTAGCAAGTTTTGGAGTAAGAGAGCGGGCAAGACTTCTAGCAATCTGTAAACTTTCAGAAGCAAGTCCTACTTCCATAACACTTCCTAAAGACAAAGCTAAAGGATATACATATAATTCAGCAGTAACTGCAATATATTCACCATAAGCTATTATAGAACCCGTTAAAAGACCGTTTATATTAGAGCTTGTAACAGCCTTATTAAAATCATAACTTGTATAAATATTATCACTTCCGGACTTTTTCACATTAGCATCAAAAAGAGCTGTTGAATCATCTTTATACAAAGATATAATCTCATAAGATTCTTTAGTTTTTTTACTTACTGCTTTCTTATTAGAAGAGACTTTACTTTCATCAACATTTGCATCATCAAAGTTTTTATCTTTCTCAAATTCCTGTTCTAACTTTCTCGTTTCTTCAATATTAGCATCAATTTTTTTCTGAACTTCATTTATTACTTTTTCCTGCTCAGCAATATATTTTTTTAATTTAGAAGCAGATTCATATTTCAAAACAAGGGCATCTCTTGTTTTTATTTCCTTAGAAAGCTGCAAAAACAAACTTAATCTTTCAGTTTGTAATTCTGAAAGCTTTCTGTTAAGAGTCTCCTGATTAGGAATAACCCTCTTGAGCCCTGCAGAAATCTGTTCCAATATAAGCTGTGGAATTATACTTGAAATATTCTCACTTTCTGAATTAGAAAATGCCGACTGCTTATAAGAAAATTTTTCAGCAGCCAGCACCCAGGAAGAATTGCTTGTCTCTGCAATTACCGTAAAAGGAATTACAAAAAACAAGCAAATTAGAATAACAGCATTTTTAATGCAATTAAATCTCATCTTCGCTATCATCATCTCCCATAGGAAGACCTTTCCACTGAGCAGAAAGGAAAGCATCTAAAAAGCCGTCTATATCTCCGTCCATTACGCCCTGGATATTACCAACGCTAAACTTTGTACGATGGTCTTTTACCATAGTGTAAGGCTGGAAAACATAAGAACGAATCTGACTACCAAAAGAAATATCTTTTTTCTCAGCTGCAAATTTCATATTCTCTTTTTCTTTCTGTTCCCTATAGTATTCATAAAGACGAGAACGTAAAATACTCATAGCAGTAGCTCTGTTCATCAACTGGCTTCTTTCACTGTCACAAGCAACAACAATACCTGTAGGTAAATGAGTAAAGCGAACAGCAGAATCTGTTTTGTTAACATGCTGTCCCCCCTTTCCTCCTGAACGATAAGTATCAACCCTCAAATCTTTAGGGTCAATTTTAACCTCGATACTATCATCAAGCACAGGGAATACATAAACAGAAGCAAAAGAAGTATGACGGCGAGCATTAGCATCAAAAGGGCTTATTCTAACCAAACGATGAACACCAGCTTCACCCTTCAAATAGCCATAAACATAAGGACCTGAAATTTTAAGGCTGATAGACTTTATACCGCCTTCAGCTTCTTCCTGGTCAATTACTTCAAGCTTATAACCATGGCGTTCTGCCCATCTTTGATACATTCTGCTAAGCATAAAAGCCCAGTCACAAGCTTCTGTACCACCGGCACCTGCATGAACAGAAAGAAATGCATCATTTTTATCAACTTCACCACTCAAAAGATTAAGAATACTCTCATGGTCAAATTTAGCTTTAGCAGCATCATAAAGTTCCTGAACTTCTGATTCTACGCTCTGGTCATTTTCTTCAATACCTAAATCGCATAAAGCTTCAACGTCACCAATTTCCTTAATCAGTTCACGCCAAGGCTCTACTCTACCTTTAAGCATTTTTATTTCATTCATTACTTTTGTGGCTTTATCATTATCATTCCAAAAGCCATCAGCTGTAGTTAAAGCTTCTTTTTCGGCAATCTTAGCATCTATAGACTCAGGGTCAAAGACGCCCCCAAACATTCATTATATCTTCCTTTAATGAAGCGATAGAAACCTTTAAATCCTCAAGCATAAAAAACACCTCGATATAATAATTTACAAAAAAATCTAAATAAAGGCTAAAAAAATAAAAATAATAAAATCATGAGCCTGAATTTAGAGAAGAAGCCAAAACACATTTTTTCCATTTCTTGTGTCTCAACTCTGTAATAACAAATTTATCCTGAATAGGATACTGATATAATCTTACACAATCATAACTATCTGTAACTCCATCTATTTTTCGCTTGAGTTCTGTTAGCTGATTTTTAGATATATTCAGACATTCCCAACAGGCTCTTTGAACTTTATGAAATCCAAAACTTGATAAAATAGACGAAAGTTCTTTAGCAGATTCAGCTCCACTTGGATCAAGAACAACCGACACAAACATGTCTTTTAGAATATGTCAAACTTATCCTTTATTCAAGTGCTTGAAAAAAGAAGAATTTTGAAGCATTATTAGTAGATATGGAAATAAAAGTAAAAGCTTTTCTACTAATTTTTCTAATATCTCTAAACATTCTCACTTTCTCCTTCGCTGAAAATAGTAGCACAAACGAAAGTAGACCTGTTATAACAAATATAGAAGTAAAAGCTGTTTCTTCAACAGAAATATTATTAAACTGGACATTCGATTCAAATAATAGCACTGCAAAAGAAATATATGTATACAGAAAAACAGAAGCTTTTACCTCCTCAAAATCACTAGAAAATCTTTCACCTATAGCAATATTACCTTTATCAGAAAATCATTACAAAGATAAAGTCAATGACTATAAAAATTATTACTATGCAGTTATCATACAGACAACAGAAAACACTCCATACAATGTAATTTTACCTTCTGTAAATACAAATACAAAAGGTGTTTCCGTTAGTCTTCCTACAATACCTTTAAAAATAGGTGAAAAAGAGCAACTAGAAGAAAAAAATTATAAAAATGGCGAATTAAGAAGCCAGCCTCTGCCATACTTATCTGATGAAACTTTAGAAACAAGATATAAAAAAAGCACTAGCATTTCAGTTTCAGAAGAGACAAGCAATCTTGAAAATAAATCAAACAATATCCCTGCAGAATACATAACAGAAGCTTATATCTTTGATGAAGACAAAACATCTCCAGCTTCAGGAGATTCCTATCTTTTATATTCTACACTTGAAAAAACTTTCATGAAAAAAAATTATAAAAAAGCAATTTCAGATTTAGAAAGATTTTTAAATGTAAACAGGTCATTAGAAACAACTGACAGAGCATATTTTTACCTAGGAGAATGTCATTACTTCATGGGAAATTATAAGACATCTCTATCCTGCTTTTTAAAAGTTGAAGATAAATACCCAATTCTATGTAAAAGATGGATAACTTCCGTATTATCCCTTTACAATATACCAGAACAAACAGGTTCTAATGAATAAAGCTATGAAAAAGATAAAACTTATATTCTCATCAATAGCAGTAATACTATCATTGTCTGCTTGTAAAACAACTCAAAGCATATCTTATCAAAAAGAAAATCTTCCAATAGAAGAATTAGAAAAGCATTCAGAAATAAAAACTAATGAACAGTTAGAAAATATAAAAAAAGATGATTCACTTTTGCTTGTGTTTGCTGGTGACATTATGGCACATGAAGAAAATTTCACCATGAAGGCAGATATGGAAAACATCTGGAAAGATATAAAAGATGAAATAAAAGCAGGTGATTTTTCATTTGCAAACCTAGAAGCACCTGTAAGCGATTCCTTACCTTGGAAAACATATCCAACTTTCAACATGAAAACAATATATCCCGATTTAGCCATAGAAGCAGGCTTTAACGTATTCTCACTTTCTAACAACCATACAGGCGACCAGGGCTTAACAGGAATAAAATCAACTTATAACTATTTTGAAAAAAAAGAAAAGGAAAGTCAAAATACAGAAAGACCTGTTTATAGTGCTGGAATAAAAACAACAGCAAATGCAGAACTGACCTATAAAATTCTGAAAAAAAATGACTGGACAATTTTATTTGTAGCTATAACAGAACTAATGAATAGCTATAAAAATGCAGCCTATGTTGATTATATAAAACCAGACGCAGAAGCAAGAAAACAATTTTTAGCACAGATAGAAAAGCTAAGAAAAGAAAATCCCTGTGACCTATTTATAATATCAGTACACTGTGCAGAAGCTGAATATATAAGAAGCGTTAATAAAACACAAAAAGATTTTTATTATGCTTTATTAGAACATGGAGCAGACATAGTGTGGGCAAATCACCCACATGTAGCAAAAGATTGGGACGTAATCGTAAACCCAGAAAGTCATAAACCAGACAAAATGATTATGTATGCTCTTGGAAACACAATAAGCGGACAACGCCGTGACCCACAATTTAAAAAACCAGACACTGCACGTGATTATACTGGAGATGGATATATAATACAGGTGAGGGTTGAAAAAGAATCCGGACAAAAGCAAATCACATGGGTAAATCCCATTTTAATAACAACATATATAGATTCTGACAAGAATTATTTGATACGAAAGCTAGATGATGTCTTCTTAAATACACTTAGAAAAGAAGGTGATGAAAAATGGGCATCATATCTTGAAGAACGAAAAAATCTTATGGAATCGACAAGGGGAAAACTTATATGGCAGTAGATTACACACAACTTCCAGTATATGCACAAAAACAGCGTATTCTTGACACCCTAAAGACAAATCAGGTTATAGTCGTACAAAGTCCTACAGGAAGTGGAAAAACAACACAATTACCAGTAATACTTCATGAAGCCGGATATTCTCAAAATGGAATAATTGCAGTTACACAGCCAAGAAGAATTGCAGCTTTAAGTGTTAGTGAATTCATAGCAAAACAGCTGCATACAACATATCCGGGCTTAGTCGGATATAAAATGCGTTTTGAAGACAAAACAGACCCTAGCACAAAAATCAAAATCATGACAGACGGTATTCTGCTCCAGGAAATGAAACTTGACCCATGGTTATCAAAATACTCAGTTATCATGGTAGATGAAGCACATGAAAGAAGTTTGAATATCGATTTTGTATTAGGACTTCTAAAAAGAGTTCTTGCAGCAAGAAAAGACTTCAAAGTTATAGTATCAAGTGCAACAATG
>JAILNT010000291.1 GCA_024691265.1 Treponema sp.
TATAAAGAATACATGAGTATGGCAAATAAAATTACACAACCTGGAAGTCCATCATAATTTTTATCAAGTATTGCAGATATTCGAGTTACAAGAAGATTTGCAACTACATATTTTTTTAATGCACCAAAAAGAATTAGCATTACACCATGCTTTATATTTTCAAAATTGAAATTATGTTCGCCTTTTAATTGTTCTCCCTGTATTCCATAACGATTTATAGGTCCCATAATGAGCTGTGGAAAAAACGATATGAATAAGAAAAATTTAGCAAAGTTTGTTTCTTTTTCAATTTTATCGTTATACACGTCCATGAAATAACCTATACACTGAAGTGTATAATAGGAAATACCAAGTGGTAAAAGTAAAGTTTTTGAACCTATAAGAACTCTCCAATATTTAAGGTAGAATAAGATTCCAATATTTATTAAAAGCATTGAAGTTAGAACAAGCCGCTTTTTTGTAAGGGTTTTAGCTTTTAATAATTTGAACTCATCTTTTTCTACAAGCTTCTTTTTTGTCTTCAAGCTTGAATTCATATCAGAAATTATTTTTGCAGTAAGAAATGTAACAAAAGACGAAGCTATGATAAATGCAAGATTTCCTATACCACTATAAGCATAAAAAACAAGGTTAGCGGCTAAAAGACATAGCCATTGAAACTTTTTTGGACATAAGTAATAAACGGCTAAAGTTAAAAGTATAAAAATGGCAAATGTATTAGATAATAAAGTCATAATTTATTCCTGTTATCTTTTTTAGAAAGCTGTAAAGTGAACTGTAGCTTCATTTGTTTTTACACCGTTAAGATATGCAAAAACTTTTAAATCTCCAGATTTCCCAGCTGGTAATTTTATAAAAGTATCAGTTGTTTTACTTGCAAGCTGATAATCTTCACCTTTATAGAAGGCTATAACATCATATTTTATGTTATCAGAAGAAATGTGATTTACCATTGGAGTTATAGTTACGGCTTTTTTATCGTCTGTAGGCTTTATTACAAGTCCGTATATTCTATCTTCCTGGCTTTTTATTTTTTCTGCATAGGAAGCATGGAACATATCATCTTTAGGAATATTACCAAGGAAATAATCACACATTACTTTTGTATATTTATATACACCCAAGCCGCTTAAATGATTGTCATCATGGAAATCTTCATCTTCGAGTTTCAAGTATTTTTCTTTGGCAAGATTGAAATCGTAATATTCAAAACCACGGCTATTACAGAATTCTTTTACAATTTGATAGTATTCATCATAATTGCCCTTTTCTGCTAAATAAAAGTCGGAACAAGGCATTGAATACATGGTAAGTTCAATATTATTTTCTTTGCAAAGCTTTATGATTTTATCAATATAGTTTTTCCATTCATCGCTTATTCTATCTATTTTTATAGGACCTTCATCATAATAATTCGAGAATGTTCCATTTTTAACAGGTCTTTTATCCAGTAAGCAGCCTTTTGTATCATAATCTGCATCTTTATCAACATAAATATATCTAAAATAATCACCTGTTAAAAAACTTTTATAGCGATAGATTAAATCTTTTGGATTTAACGACATATGCTTATCTTTACCAATAGGTAAAAGACTATTTATGTAATATTTAGGAGATGATAAAGAAAGATAGTATTCAAGTTTTACTTCTGGGTCTTTTATATAATGAGCCAAGCTATAATCAGGCTTGAAACCAGTTTTTTCTTTAGTTGGTGCATAAGTTGCAACTGCAAAATCTAATTCAAGAAAGACTCTTTCTATTTTATGAAGCTTTGTTGCCTGTCTCAAAACTGCATAAGTACCAACTATACTTTGTCCGGCAGAACCTGTAGAAAAGTTGTTTTTGTGCCACATTTCATCTGCAACTTTTGGTGTAATTCCGTGGCTTACATGTGAAGCACCGCAATAAAGAATATCTACATTTTTTTCTGTAAATAATTCATGCATCCAGATTCTTGTATATGCACTAGATTCATCACGTATTAAAATCGCTAAAAGCTGGCATAATAAAAGAAATACGGCTATAAAAGCTGCAATTTTCAAAGGCAGTCTGATTTTGTTTGTCATATATTCTCCAATTAAATATTTTTTTGTCTTTCGATTAAATAATCTACAACTTTCTTAGCTGCTAATCCTCTATTTTGCCAGGCTTGATTTCTTATTTCATCTCTTGCAGATTGAAGGCTAGTGCTTTCTATTGTTGTATTGATTATTGTTTTCATATTGTCAAAATCTTCTTCTTTAAGCTCTACACCGATTTTTGGCAAGATTTGCATTTCCCATAAATCTTCATCTAACCAATCTACATCATACGGTGCTTTATCAAATTTTGTGTCTGCATAGATAAAAGGTTTATCAAATACCAGTGCATAATCAAACATTACACCTGAAAAATCTGTTATCATAATGTCTGCTTTTTTTAGCACGTCAAAATTATCATTATCAAAATTCCATGTGAAATCGGAATATTTTTCCTGTAAAGGCTTTAATATATTTTGTTCACTTACAACAGATTGAGGGTGAGGTCTTACGATTACTTCAAAACCAGTGTTACGAAGTGCTTGAAGAAATTTATCGCCATATTTTGCTAAAATGCTACTTTTTCCCCATGAAGGAGCTACAAGAACAATTTTTCTATTATTGCAAACTTTATTTTCTGTTGAATTAAGCCTTTTTTTCATTGAATCAAGATAGGTACAACCTACAACTTCAAACTCTTTTTCTTTTATGGAAGGTCTGAGTTTTTCAAGTTTTCTTAAAGAGCTTAACTGATTTATACCTGTGCCTAATACAACATCATAATGGTCGAGACCAAACATTCTATAACCAGCTAAATCTGATACAGAATGAGGAATATGGATATAATTTTTTACAAAAGCACTTCGCTTCCACTGATAAACATCAAGCCCTGGTGTAGTTGCAAGCACTATATCTGCATGGAGAAAATTTAATTTTGCAAAAGGTTTATTCTTTTCTCCCAGATATTCTGCATGAACATATTTATAGCTTTTCTTTAAGGCGGGGTCATCAGAACTTGCTGTATAAAAAGTTATTTCATAGCCTCTGTTTTCAAATTCATCACAAATAGGTTCAAAGACATTCCAATATCTTTTATGGTCACTGAATATTACAATCGGTATACTTTTTGCATCGATGGCTTTATCTGATTTTCCGCCAGAAAAGATAAATTTCATTTTTAAGTATAAAGCTCTAAGCCCAAAAGAAGCTGCTGCAGCAACTCCAATAAATAATGAAAAAAGCATGCTACCTGTACCAGGGTCTATATAAAGGGGTAATATCTGTAAAATCATTATTTATTTTCTCCTTCAGTTTCTTTTTCCCAGTCTAATAGAGGAATCCAGTTTTCAGTTTTGAAAATATTATCTTTTACATGCCAGGCTCTATTTTTATCTAATGTAAACTTTGTTTTTTTCAAAAGCTGGTCTGCATGATGTTCTCCGTTTGAAAGAGGGTACAAGATAACGCCATTGTCTTTCTTTTGTTCAAGGAGCTTTCCTGTAAATGGATTTTTATCAGCCAAGCCAAGCCCTTCTTTTGCTAAAAATGGAGTATCTGCATTCATCATAAATGAGTTGTCGGCTTTTAATTCTTCATTAGAGCTAAAATCTTTATAAAGCAATAAAGGATTGTAAAAGCAAGGTGTTTCAGGATTATCAAAATACTTAAAGGAATCTGTTTTTAAGCCTGCACCATGGTCTGCAACAATAATTATTCTTGTATTATCATAAACTCCATTTTCTTTTAGATAATCAAGATATTTTCCAACCTGGATTAAAGCGGCTGCATTTACTTTATAATGAGCATTTTCAAAGCTTGTTTTTTCAGATGAAATTCTAAGTAAATCAGCTTCAAGATTATGTGGTTCATGAGGAGTGTCATTATCTATGAAGAAGTAATTATTTGTTTTGGAAGTGAAATCCGTTTGCTTATCCAAATAATACAGACTTGAGAAAATGTCATAATAATTTCTATCATCACGCTGGTCAAATGCAACACATAATCTATAGAAAGTAGAACGCAAAGGAGGATATAAAGCCTGTAGAGTTATAAAATTGCGGATTTCCTTACGGCAAACTATATCAGCATCGTTATTTGCAACTCCACCTTTCATTCCAATTTCTTTGAAATATAGATTTGTATATTTTCCGAAAGTTGAATAAGCTTTCATTTCAGGATAGTTTTCAAAAGGTGTTAAATCCTGTTCATGTGCATAATTACACCAAGGCGGGTCAGAAACAGTAACTGAATAGTTTTTGTCTAAGAAAAGTTTAGGAAGCATGAGAATTGCTTCATTATGTTTATCTTTTAATAATTCACTGTCTCTTTTACTAATTTCATAAGGGCTATATTCATAGCCACCCATCATTGCCGGAGCACCTAATGAAGTATGGGTAGAAAAACTTAATGTATTAGGATAGTAGATAAATCCAGAAAATTTTTCTTTGTATTCAGGATATTCTTCAAGAAATTTAGGGAAAAAGCTATTAATAGCTCTGTCTAGAAATAGAACTATTACATTTTTTTCGGTTTTTGAAAGATGATAGATAGTTTCGATTTTTTCATTTGAAGCTATTATTGCAGAAGCATTTTTATCATGATTTACAGAATGCTTTACATATACATCATTTATGTATTTTGTTTTCATTCCTCCAAAAGCTGTTTCTGCTAGTATCAAAGAAAAAAGACAGATATTAATTATTGCAGTTTTCTTAAACTTTAGAGAAATGCCATAAAGTAAAAATGCAAAACAGCTGACACAAAGAGGTAGTGCTAAGAAGAATAATGAATAATTTTTAAGGACTTTTTCATTTTCTAATGTGAAGCTTACACTAAGATTTCCATAGGCATATTTAAATATATAAACATTAGTAAGTACACTTATGAAAAGAATAAAGAAAAGGGCTGGAATTACCTGCTTTACTTTATTTCCAAACATTTTATATATTGCAGTAGGCCAAAATACAAAGAAGCCAAAAAATACAAAAAATGTTGACCAGATATAGCTTACAGGATTATCTGTATTTCCCAAGAAAGAGAATTCTACAGGGCTTGAAGCTATTACACTAGAAGAAAGTGTAAAGCCTAAAAGGAAAGCAAGTCCTAAACCAGAAAGTAAAAGCAAAGGATAATTTGTTTTTTCTGAATCTGCCTTGTTTATAAAACGAGATAAAAGTAAAGATAGCTTTTTTGTTATTAAAGGAAATAAGCTTATAAACAAAGCGACTAAAACAAGTATTCCTTTTTTAGCAATATTTCCCTGTTTTGAAAGAACATAAAAACTTAACAACCAGAAAATGAGGCTTATTATCGCATGAGCTATACGAGATGGATTTTTCATCTTCATAACGATATTTTTGAATAATGAAAATATGTTATTCAAAATCCAATATATTACAAGTCCGCTTGGCGAATTGTATAAGAGTACAAGAAATATAACGGCAACTACATATAATTGAACTTTTTCTCTTGCAGGAGCTTCTTTTGTATAAATTGCACCACTTACAAAATTTATCAATGTCATTAGTATTGGAAGTATATGTATACTAAGAATATAAGAGCCAAGCTTTATTGAAAAGAATTCATCTGGAGAGCCTAAATCTTTGAATATCCAAAAGGAAGCTCCTCTTAATATTTCGTTATGACTAAGATAATGATATGCAGCTATGAAAAATGGTATTTCTATTAATATGGAAAGAGAACTTCTTAATACATATAAAGGATTATAATTATTTTGCCTGTAATATTCGGAAAGCATCATAAACTGTTCATCGCTTTTAAATGCTTTTTTAATCCTTTTTACACGATATTCAAGAGCTTTTGCTATTTTTCGTTCTTTTTCCTGTAATGAATCTGCAATATTATAAAGTGGTAATGCTAAAAAATTTATAGCAAGACTTACACCAAAAACAGCACCAATTACACCAACGGAAGGAACTTTATTTATTATGAAATTAAATACCCAGTCAACAATTGTTTCTATTGGAGCAATTACAATATAGTAAAGAATATTCAAAATAAACCTCATTTTCTTTGAATAAGTCTATTTCAAGGATATTACTTTATTATAAAGAAATATTAAAGTAGTCTTATAGTTTTCATTTTTTAGTTGTAACTTATCAATAATTATTTTATTATCTCCTTTATGTTGTCGGCGATTTATAACATAATTATATTTCCATTAACTCAGTTACTTGAGTTTTGTTATCAATTTGTTTTTGAGGCTACTGGAAAAGAAGCAATAGCCGTTATTTTTTTAAGCTTTATAGTTACACTTTGCACTTTACCTTTATATATGGTAGCAGAAAGCTGGCAGGATATTGAAAGAGCTACACAAAAAAAGCTCAAAACTGGTATAGACCGTATAAAGAAAGCCTTTAAGGGTGATGAACAATATATGATTCTTAATACTTATTATAAACAGAATCATTATAGCCCGATAATGGCTTTGAGGTCTTCTTTTAGTCTTTTAATTCAGGTACCGTTTTTTCTTGCGGCTTATCACTTTCTTTCTGATTTAGGAACTTTAAAAGGAGTTTCTTTTCTTTTTATAAAAGATTTTGGTTCTCCTGATGCAACATTCCACATAGGAGCTTTTGCAATAAATGTTCTTCCTATAGCAATGACTATTATAAATTGCTGTTCAGGCTATATATATTCAAAAGGACACCCTATTCAGGAAAAAATACAGATTTATGCTTTTGCAGCAATCTTTCTTATCGTTCTTTATAATTCTCCTGCGGGACTTGTTGTTTATTGGACAATGAATAATATTCTTTCGCTTGTAAAAAATATTTTCTATAAGTTAAAGAATCCTAAAAAGACTTTATATATTTTACTTTGTATATTCTCATTAATTTGTATTGCAAGTCCTTTTACAATTTTAAGCAACAGAAAGAATACATTTAGATTAGCAATCTGCTGTTTTGGTGTAATTCTTCCATTTATTCCATTTGCTGTTATCGCAGTTGCAAAGCTTATAGATAAGAATTTTAAGAAGCTTGAAAAAAATGCAGGTTTAAGATGTTCTATTTTCTATTTTTCTGCAATAACACTTGCTGTATTATGCGGACTTATAATTCCTTCTATGCTTATAGAAAGTGAACCTAACAACTATTGTTATGTAGATAGCTATAAATCCCCTTTTATATTCTTATTTACTCCATTCTGGCAGGCAATAGGATTTTTCGTTTTTTGGCCAGCTGCTTTTTATGGTCTTTTCTCTGTAAGAATAAAGAAAGCTTTAACTGTTCTCTTTTCTAGTATTGCAGTTTTAGCTCTTGCAAACTGTTTTATATTTGGAGGCTCATACGGTCCTATTTATCCTGAATTGCTTTTCATGCAGCCTCAGGATTTTATGCCAAATATAACTCACATAATCATAAATCTTTTAGTGCTTGCAGTTTTGTTCATAACAGTTATTCTGCTTTTATCAAAATTGCCAAAGTTTATGCATTCTGCAATGATAATTGTTATTCTTGCAGGCGGAGTTATTTCTCTTAAAAATATCGTAAGCATAAAATCTGATTATGATAATATGACTCCTCCAAGCTATAACGATGAGCTTGAGCCTATATTCCATCTTTCAAAGACTGGTAAGAATGTTATCGTAATAATGCAAGACCGTTGTTTCAGTCCATTTCTTCCTTATGTATTTGAAGAATTACCAGAACTGAAAGAAAAATATGATGGTTTCCATTGGTATCCTAATACCGTATCTATGGGAAAATTAACGATGATTGGAACTCCAGGTCTTTTTGGTGGCTATGATTATACACCATTTAAAATGAATGAGTGGACAGAAAAAGACTTGCAAGATAAACATAATGAAGCTCTTTTAACTTTACCATTGATTTTCAGTGAAAATGGATATATTGCCCAGGTTGCAAATCTTCCTTATGAAAATTATTTGGAACAGCCTGAATATAATATGTACATGGATAATGAAGATTTGAAAAAAGAAGGGATTGAAATTGAAGAACATTCTGACCCTTCTGAAAATCCATATACTGTAAAATATAAAGGTCATAAAACAATTCAGCATAATACGGTTTTGGGTACTTATACAAACCGCTGGTATGCTCAGCATAATCAAACAAAAGATCCTTACATAAGTTCTCAAATCTTAAGAAACTTTATCTGGTTTAGTTTCTTCAAAATTGTACCTCCATTTTTAAGAGGCGGAATATACCATAAAAATTATTGGAGAGCTTATAATAAATGGGACGATACTGCCCGCTTTGTAGATAATTATTCTGTTCACGACTATCTCCCTGAACTTACTGATTTTTATGAAGATTCTTATTATGGAGAAGAAAACAAGGGTTCTCTTATAGTTCTTGATAATGAAGCAACTCATGAGCCTATTTTACTTCAGGCTCCTGAATATGAGTATACAAAGAAAGCTACTAATCACGGTAACAGCCCTCTTGCTATGGACACAGAATTTAGTACTATGTGCGGTATATTTAATAGATTCAGTGAGTTTATTGATTATCTAAAGGAAAACAATTGTTATGACAATACAAAAATAATTATTGTAAGCGACCATGGCATGTATGATACTTCTTCAAGCCATAAGGGTGCTACAAAATTATTAAAGACTGACAGTAGTTGGAATTTTGCAAAGTGCAACTTTGTAGCAACTCTTCTTGTTAAAGATTTTAATAGCCATGGTAGTTTTGAAGTGCCAAGATTATCGGAAGAAAATCTTAATAAACTTGATATGACATTTATGACAAATGCAGATACTCCATATCTTGCAACGAAAGATTTGATTGATGATGCTATAAATCCTTTCACAAAAAAGAGTTTGAAGGTCGAAAATAAGAATGATTATACTATTCTTAATACAGCTAAACCTCAGAGCACCCGCATTAGAAAAGAAAAACAATTTGATGTGGCAAATCATGAATGGTATACTGTAAGGGATAATATTTTTGTTGATTCTAATTGGAGTCCATTATACGAATCTAAATAAATACATAAATTTATGTTATGTTAAATTTAGTAACAAACATTA
>JAILNT010000297.1 GCA_024691265.1 Treponema sp.
AAGTTTTTCTAATATATTATTTCCAATCTGTAAAGCAACAGAATTAAAGGAAAGCGATGGAAAAACATATATAGGCTGTTTTGTAGGTTTTGTACCTATAACTTTTTATCACAATACTGACCTAAATTATTATTTTTCATAGTTTTGAAATATTCTTGTGAAGAAACATTTTCAATTTTACCATCATCAAAATATGCGAGCCCTGTTTTATATTCAACGTATGCAAGTTTTGCAAAATTCTTTTGTCTTTGTGGAGCTCTTCTTATAAGCATTTCTTGTATTTCTACAGGATTACTAGAAGTGCGACCTATATCATCAAGCATTGTATAGCTTCTCATTTGCTGCATGTTTCCATTTGCTCTAAATCTAAGGGCAATATCAACACGATTCATCATATCTTTTTGACTATCAATAAATGTTTTTCTAACATCTTTTGATACTGTTTTTATGCTTACAAAAGAAGATACAAACATTCCGCAAATAACAAGAACAGCTAGTTTCCAGCTGATTTCCACCATAAGACTTGATTTTTTCATTAGTCCCTCAAAATTTATATTTTTCGACTATTATTTTAACATGCTTTATTTATAAATCCAGAAAATCATTTTTATTACAGAAAATTATAACAAAAAACAGCTGGAATATTTTTTTTAGTTTATTTTTTCTCACAATTCGTTTTTATGGTAGAATATAAAGCTATGAGAATTATAAATTTGATAGAGAATGAAACCGGAAGTTCTGGTTGTATTGCAGCACATGGACTTTCTTTTTATGTAGAAACAAAAAAGCATAAGTTACTTTTTGATACAGGACCAAATGAACTATTTATAGAAAATGCAAGAAAACTTGGCGTTAATCTTAGTGAAGTTGATAGTGTAATTTTAAGACATGGACATTATGACCATTCAGGAGGAATACTTCCATTTGTTAAGTTAAATCCAAATGCAAAAATCTACATGCAACAAACAGCTTCTAAAGAATATTTTGCTTTTGATGGAGCTGATAAACCTTTTAGATATATTGGTATAGATAAGAATATATTGACTTTGCCGCAGCTTGTGTTTCTTTCTGGGGATTTTGAAATTGATGATGAACTTCAGATTTTTACTGTTGGTAAAAAGTTTTTTCCAGTTCCATCAACAAATAAGAGACTTAGGCGTTTTTCAGATGGAGAATATTTACAAGATGACTTTTGTCATGAACAGAATCTGCTTATTTCTTGTTGTGATAGGCGAGTACTTTTTTCTGGTTGTGCACATAATGGGATATTGAATGTACTTGAGAATCTAAAAGCAAAATTAGGGGACTCTTATTTGCCTCAGCTTGTTTTGGGAGGTTTTCACCTTATGAAGAAAAGTGAATATTCAAAGGAAGATGAAGATGAAATTGAAGCTATTGCAAAAGTATTAAAGTCGTATAATATGCATTTTGCAACTTGCCATTGTACAGGTTTATTTGCCTTTGAACAAATGAAGAAAATAATGGGTGAAAGTCTTTCTTATGTTTATTCTGGTGATGAAGTAAAGCTATAAGCTTTCAATGTCTTTTGCTGCAAATACTATATCTTGTACTTTTGCATTTGCAGCTTTTTCTATTATTTCTTTATTAATGATTTCTTTTAATTGTATAAGTAATTCATTTTCACTCAAAACATCTAGTTCTTCAGAAGTTTTTTGAGAAAAATATTTTAATAATAAGCTGTCTATAATATCTTTTTTTTGTGTAAGAATATTTAGTGTGTCAGAATTTTTTTCATAGCCTAATGCGATTACTATAAAAGCTTCTGCAGGATTTTCTCCTTTTGTTTTAAAGCGAAGTTCTTTTAAATCTGTAAACCATGAAAGATTTTTTGTTGTATGCTTGCTCATTTTTTGGCTTAGCCCGAATGAAAAATCTATATTTATTTTTTCAACAGGAATACAGTTAAATATGTGTCCTTCTGTTGTAAATGATAAGGATTTTGTATTGGGGTTGTAATGTAAATCTGTGTTTTTTTTATAATTAGTTTTGTTTGTATCATTGAAAGTTATTTTTATAATATTTGTATTTTTATCAAAAGTATATTTACCAACTTGGTCGTCATAAAATGCAGAGTAAAGTATAAAAGATTCGTTATCTATGAATTCAAATGCTTCTACTTGCTCTCCCTGTACATCTGCTGCAAATCTTTTACCTGAAAGTGGATTTGTATTATTAGTTTTGCAACTATATATGAATATCAATACTAATAATACAAAATTGCATTTTATTAATGTGTTCATAATGCGAATACCAGATTTTCTTGTGTGAGTATTACATAACATTTTAACAGCTTTTAACTAAAAATCTTGCAAAATCTGCTAAAATATGTCATGTAATACTCTAAAAGAATAGGTTTAAGCTTTTAATTCTCTTACTTTCTCTGTTCCTTCTACTAGCTGTTCCAATAGTTCACATGTTGGAGTAGCTATGGAAAGCTCTTTTCCTAATTTCACTATAGTGCCACAGAACCATGCATTTTCGCTTTTTCTTTCTGCTTCCATATCTTGAAGCATAGAAGTTTTTCCGAACGGGTCATGACTACACATAAGTTTTATGTCATATTCGAGCATGTCCATTGTAAGAGCGATATTCAACTTATTTGCAATACAAACAACTTCTGCACCTACTTTTCTTGCAAGATTCTGCATTACAGGAAAGCGGAAGCCACCGTAAGTAGAGCGGCAAATTGCACTTAGGGTATTAAATGTTACATTTAGAAGATATTTTTTCCATTGTTCAAGTTTTATATCTTCTGGTACTTTATAGTTTATGTTAGAAGCCTTTAATAATCTACAGATTGCCTCTATTCTTTCTGTTTTTGAGTTATCTTCT
>JAILNT010000302.1 GCA_024691265.1 Treponema sp.
TGCAAGGAAAAAAATAAATATTATTTTAGCAATTTCAGAATGTGCCTGTATTATTATCTTTACTATGCTTCCTTTCTGGGAAACAGAAATTCATCATGAGGCAATTCCTGCTATGCAGCTTTTGACTAATAATAAATTACGCTTTATTGTTACGATGACCTGTGCTCTTATTGCTGCAATAGCTTTTGTAACAAGTCTTTTCTTTAGAAATAAGTCTTACAAATGGATTTCTATTTCCTTTTCTATACTTTCTTCATCGCTTTTTATTTCAATGGTAGCCAAAAAAGTGCTTAAACCATATCAGGTTATGAGACTTATAGTTTTCCTTGACCCATCTAGTGACCCTCAGGGAGCCGGCTGGAATTTAATACAGTCAAAAACTGCTATTGGTTCCGGAGGTTTTTTTGGACAAGGTTTTTTGAAAGGACTTTTAAGTCATAATAAATTCTTACCTGAAAAGAGTACTGACTTCATTTTTAGTATTCTTTCAGAAGAAACAGGATTTATAGGTGCTTGTATAGTCATTGGGCTTTATTTATTGATGTTTATCAGAATACTTTTTGTTATTCGTAACACAACTACAAATTATGGCTATTATATATCAGCTGGCATTCTTGGAATGATTTTCTTTCATTTTGTTGTTAATGTTGGTATGGTTATGGGAATTATGCCTATTACAGGTATCCCGCTTTTGTTCCTTTCTTATGGTGGTTCTTCTATGTGGACAGCCATGATATGTATTGGACTTTTGATGAGTATTCGTTCTCGTAGACTTGATTTTCAGGATTTGATATGAAATTGATTAACCCTTTAGTTGACATAGGAAGTGACCTTTGCTCTATACAGAATCCTTCTAGGTATTTAGGAGGAGAATACGGAATAACTGTAAAAAGTCATGATGGTAATGATTATTTTTTCAATTTTGTTATTGCGTTTCCTGATTTGTATGAAATTGCAATGTGTAATCAGGCTGTAAAAATTATTTATAACGGACTTAATCAGCTTTCAAATGTTCGTTGTGAAAGAGTTTTTGCACCTGATACTGATTTTGAAAAACTTTTACGGGCAAAAGATATTCCTTTATATTCATTAGAAACAGGTATGCCTCTTCATGAAGTTGATATGATAGGTTTTTCTATTGGATATGAGCTTGGAATAACAGGTGTTTTATCTATTCTTGATATGGGTAGAGTACCACTTCTTAAAAAAGACAGGGGAGAAAATGACCCTATTGTTTTTGCTGGTGGCTGTGGTGTTACAAATCCTGCTGCTTTTAGTGATTTCTTTGATGCTGTTTTTATTGGTGAAGCAGAAAATGCCATGTTTGATATTGTGAAAGAAATGGCTGAAATGAAAAAAAATGGTGCAACAAGAAGTGAAATCCTAAAAGCTTTTGAGAAAAATCCATCTGTATGGACAGACCATATGAGTATGGAATCTTGTGGTCATGTTATTGCAAAAAGAGCTGTACAGGAAGATTTTGGGCAAGTGCCTTCAGTTCCTTCTTATTTTCCTATGTATTCTGTAAAGCCTGTACAAGACCATGGTGTTGTTGAAATAATGCGTGGTTGTCCTAACGGCTGTCGTTTTTGCCATGCTGGTATATATTACAGACCACAGAGAATGAAGAAGCCTGAACTTGTATTTCAGGAAGTAGATAATCTTGTTCGTAAAGCCGGTTACAGACAAATTAGCCTTACTTCTCTTTCTTCTGCTGATTATGAAGGTATAGGAACAATTCTCGATGAGCTTAATAAGAGATATAATAGTGAAAATGTTTCTTTCCAGTTGCCTTCTCTAAAGGTAAACAGTCTTTCTCTCCCTATACTTGATAAGCTTTCTGAAGTTAGAAAAAGTGGCTTAACTTTTGCTGTTGAAACTCCTGATGAAGCATGGCAGCTTTCTTTGAATAAGGAAGTTTATGCACAGCATCTTATTGATATAATTTTACAGGCTAAAAAGAGAGGCTGGAATAAGGCTAAGTTCTATTTTATGATAGGTTTACCTTTGGGAAATAATCTTAATGGAAGTAAGAACGCAGGTGAACCATTTACTTCTAGGCCTTTAGCTGATGCTAATAATTATGTAGCAGGTCTTCCTGGTTCTGAAGAAAAAGCTATAGTAGACTTCTTGCTTTATCTTCA
>JAILNT010000158.1 GCA_024691265.1 Treponema sp.
AAGACTATTGACAGATAGTCTTAAATGAAAACTTCGCTTCGCTTGCTTTCATTTATTAAACTTGTTTTATTTTATTAAAGGAGTTCAAAAATGAAAAAACTTGTTTGCTTACTTGCTACAGCAATTCTTGCAATTTCTGCATTTGCTGAAAACATCATTAATCTTGGTGCTTACATTCCTACATCTAAATTAACTTTATCTCAAAATAATGCGGATGTGGATGTAAGCAATAGCGGTATAGGAGGCTTTGTAGATATTACACACATAGCAGACTCTGGCTTTACATTTAAAATTGGAGCTGGAATTGGAAAAGCAAAATCTGACTTAAACTATAACTCTGAATATTTCGATATTGAAATTGACAATGGTTATGATGTAAATCTTTTTTTAGGATTGGGTTGTTCTTTTATCAATAATGGAAACTTCAAATTATCTCTGACTGGTAATTTGGGATTTACGTATGACGACTTCTCCGAAGAAACTAGTTATGACATAACTGCATATTTAGATTATTATGAAGTATATTTAGGACCTGAGCTTTATTGTACATATTTATTCAATGAAAAAGTAGGATTATTTGCAGACTTGGGAATATACTATAACATTGGTTCTGGAAGCTATGGTGCAGATTATAATAATAATGTGTCCATATTTGGCTACGATTTTGATGTATCCGGAGTCTCATTCTTACCAAAATTTGGTTTGTCAATTTCTCTTTAATTTTATAGTTACTAAATAAAAAGCAAAGCAGAGCATTATTTTAAATAACTTACTTTGCTTTTTTATTCTCATGAAAATTTAAAAAACTTTTCTGCTCAAAAGCTTCTTTTCTTTAAACCATTCTTTATAAGCTTTGACAGCATCCCCTTTTAGATGCGTATTACATGGACCATATACCTGACGAACATAAAAATCAGGAGTTACTTCTATGCAGATTTTGTATTTATTCATAAATTTAGCATAGACTATTGTAGACCTTCTTTCCCTAACAGCATTTTTATATCCCCCCCAACCTACACAATTATGCATTTCGCTGCCTATTTCTTTTAAGCACTTCCCATTTCTTGCAACATAAAAACACCAACGGTATTCATCAGGAACACTCTTTCTTTCTCCAGCCTTTGTTGTAAAAAAAGCATCTCCTGCTTTATACTCGAGCTTAAGAAATTTTTCTTCTATAGGGAAAGGCTTCATATCATCAATTCTTTCTTTTTCAATTTGTTCAGCATTTTTTATATTTACAAGCTCATTATTTCTGCGAAGCAAAAAATTATGTGTAAAATAATTAAATCCTTCATGGAGGACTTGTTTTTTTTCATGTTCAGTTAATTCATGTGAAACAGCCGTATACAGATTTAAGCCATCTTCTATTATATAATTAGGAATATTCCTATTGAAGAAAAATCCCAGTGTACGTTGTATAGAATTCCATACTGGCTTTTGACTGTTAAAAGTCAGCATATCTGTAACAAAATATTTTAGAGAGGCACGACTAGGATAATTAATTTCTCCTCCAAAAAAAGAAATCATATAGTACTTTAGAAATAAATAAAAATCAGGAGTAACAGTTGAACGAAGTATATTTACATCTGTGAAACCTAAATCTTTAGCAGCCGCATAACAAATAACAGAATAAGGATTTTTCTGATACATTTTTCTAACAGCTTTACTGGCTTTTATACCCAAACTTTCGAACATTTCATTTTCAGCAGTTGAAGTATTTCCAGAAGAAAGAGTCAAAAAATCTGCATCAAAAGGATTTAATCCCCAATGATTTGATATCTTATAAAAATTTATATTAAAAGGGCTTAGAAGATAACCAAGTATTAATGAAAAACCTGTAAGAGAAGATGATACTGAAGGTTTCAATCCATATTCTTCTTTATAATTATCCCCTATCGTATTGAGAATTTTTAAAGTAATTTCTTTACAAAGCCCAAATTTTATATCGGCATCATTAAAAATCTCTTTTCCATTCATTAGTAATCTTTTTCTAGATAAGTCTAACTCAAAATCATTATTAAGAAGCTGTCTTTTATTAGTAGCTGCAAGCTGTGAATAAACTCTTATATAAAAAGAATCCACTCTATATTTCACTTCATAAGCATAATTGAATATAGAATTATCAGAAACAAATGGTGCTGTATAAAGCTTTCCACAAGAAGTTTTTAAAATATTATCCTTAAAGTTTACAATAGCTTCCCATCTTTTATGACTGCGGCACCATACAGACATATTTTTTTCATCGATTATTGTTGGGAAAACCGACAAAGGCATTGCATCAACTGCCTGATAAGAGTTACTTTTTTCGTTAAATGCCCAGTAACGTTCTATATAATCCATTTCAATAATTAATTATATGGGTGTTATATATAATATGTCCAAATTTTATAAAAAAATTGAACCAAGTATA
>JAILNT010000320.1 GCA_024691265.1 Treponema sp.
TGATAAGGAGGCAGGTTGCGCTTGAACTTGGAACCGTGGTTCCGATTATTCGACTTAGAGATAATATTCAGTTGAATCCTAATCAATATATTATTAAAATTAAAGGTATACAGGTGAGTGATGGTGAGATTCTTTTTGACCATTATATGGCCATGAATCCTGGACATGTAGAAGATGAGATAACTGGTATACCAACATTTGAGCCATCATTTCATTTGCCAGCTATATGGATTACTGAAGGACAGCGAGAAAGAGCAGAAAGCTTTGGCTATACAGTTGTAGATCCACCATCAATTATAGCCACACATTTGACTGAAATCATAAGAGAACACATTTCAGAGCTTCTTACAAGGCAGGATGTTCAAAACCTTGTTAATAATCTTAAAGAAAATAATGCAGCCCTTGTAGATGAACTTGTTCCAAAACTTATGAGCCTTGGCGAAATAGAAAAAGTTCTTCAGAATCTTCTTAAAGAAGGAATTTCAATAAGAGATCTTGTTACAATTTTTGAAACTCTGGCAGATTTTGCTCCTTCTACGAGAGATCCAGATATTTTAACAGAATATGTCAGACAGAGTTTAAAAAGAGCTATCTCAAGTAAATTTTTTGTGCCTGGTGAGACGACGTCAGTTGTTACACTTGATCCAAAGATTGAGCAGGAAATAATGAGTAGTGTTAAACAAACAGAGACTGGAGCATTTTTAACTCTTGATCCGGCTAGAACAAAAGCTATCCTTAATGCGGTAGGTGAACAGGTTAGAAAACTTGAAGAATCTGGAAAACAGGCAATAATTATGGCGTCACCTATTGTCAGAATGTATTTTAAAAAAATGACTGAAGATTACTATAAAGATTTAGTAGTAATTTCATATAATGAAGTAGAGGCTAACATTGAATTACAATCAGTGGGGATGGTAACTGCGTAAAATGATTATCAAAAAGTATGTTGGAAAAACTGAAAATGAGGCAACTGAAGAGGCTAAAAAAGAATTGGGTGAAAACATTGTTGTTATGAATGTTAAACCTATGAAAAAAACTGGTTTCTTTTCTTTTTTTCAATCTCAGAAAATTGAAGTAACAGTTGCGTTAGAAGAAGAGAGTGAAAAACAGGTAAAAGCTTTTAGTCAACAAAACAGAATGATTGCTTCTGAAGGCTCTCAAAAGGATACTATTATTTCTGCTACAGCGAATGCAACACAGATAAATTCAGAATTAAAGTTGAATGAAGATAATAGTGCTATTGAGAAAAAACTGGATAATTTGAGTAATCTGTTAGAGAAAACTTTTCTCACTAATGAAAAGGATGAAATAAAGGTTTCTGAAGAAAAGAAAAAGATTGATGAAACTACGAAAGAAATAACCCCTAAAGTCAATCCAAAGGGAAATATTTCTGAAGATACTTTATCTTTTATTAAGCTTCTATATAACACTCTTATCGAAAATGAAGTTGATGAGATATATGTTAATCAACTTACGGATGAAGTTGAAAAGGTAAGTAAGCCGGGTCTTCCTTTTGATTATGCTTTGGCAAATGTATATCAGAAAATGGTTCTTAAGTTTGGAAAATCTGAACCGATAGATGTAGATAAACCAGGGCCCAGGGCAGAAATATTTATTGGACCGACTGGTGTTGGAAAGACTACAACAATTGCTAAGCTTGCTTCTGAATTATCAGTAACCCAAAAAAAGAAAGTAGCTCTTTTGACAGTTGATACTTATAGAATTGCAGCTGCAGAACAGTTAAGGACTTATGCATCTATTCTTGAAATTCCTTTTAGGGTTATATATTCAAAAGAAGATATGAAACAAGCCGCTGAAGACTTTAAAGATTTTGATTTTATAATGGTCGATACGGCAGGTCATTCTCTTCATAACGAGGAATTAAAGCAAGGTGTTGAAGGCTTTATCAGAATACTTGAAGATGCGATGGAATGCGAAAATTTCTTAGTTCTTTCTGCAACGACTAAATATAGAGACTTAATCGAAATTGCAGATGCTTATTCTAAGATGGTTGCATATAAATTGATATTTACAAAGATGGATGAAACCGGTGCGAAAGGTAATCTATATAATATCAGGATGCATACCGGATCTCCTGTTGGATATATTACTAATGGGCAAAATGTACCAGATGATATAGCTGTATTTGATGCGCAACGTATTGTGAAGAATTTATTAGGTGGGAAAACTTGATGGACCAAGCACAACAACTAAGAAATATAATAAAAAATGCAAATACACCTCAAAGACCAGTGGCTAGAATTATAACAGTTACAAGTGGTAAAGGCGGTGTAGGTAAATCAAATGTTGCAATTAATCTTGCTATTCAATTTCGCAAGATGGGAAAAAGAGTTATTATCCTGGATGCAGACTTTGGACTTGCAAATATTGAAATAATGTTTGGTACAGTTCCTAAACATAATTTGTGTGACTTAATATATCAGGGAAAAAACATTAAAGATATTATCACATGGGGGCCTGAAGAGGTAGGTTTTATATCCGGAGGATCTGGTATCTCTGGTATGTATAATCTTAGCAGAGAATATTTAGTTTATATAATTGTAAATCTTGCTGAATTAGACGCAATAGCTGATATAATAATAGTAGATACATGTGCTGGTATTTCTAGTGCGGTGATGGAATTTCTGGTTGCAAGTGGCGAAATTATTGTAGTTACTACTCCTGAGCCTACTTCAATAACGGATTCATATTCGCTGCTTAAGGCACTTAATCAGACGCCTCGTTTTTCTATAGCGAATACGAAAGTAAAGGTTGTATCTAACAGGGTGTCTTCAGAGGAAGAAGGACAGCAGCTATTTAATAAGCTTAATACCGTTGTTACAAGGTACTTGAAGTTACCGCTCTCTTATTTAGGAGCAATTCCTCAGGATCAGTTGCTGGCCAGAAGTGTTATGCAGCAATCCCCTGTTTCTCTACAATATCCGAATGCTAAGTCAGCAAGAGCATTTGAGAAAATTGCTGAAGAACTTATGGCTCCGGGAATAACAGCTGAAGTTAAAAAGAGAGGAATGGCTGCCTTCTTTTCTTATATTATTACAGGAAGAAAACTTAGTAG
>JAILNT010000375.1 GCA_024691265.1 Treponema sp.
CGATAAGACATTACAGGCCCAAGTACAATCACCACAGAATTACGTATTTATTACAAATTTCCGTCATTAAAAGCCGGCCACTCCTAGAGTCACTACGCATTAGGGCGGGAGTTTAAATTTAAATTTATATACACATGCACAAAAGCATGATATCTATTTTATGTTCACTTTTTAGCTTCTACAGTTTTTATATTTTCAATTATTTTATATACTTCTGTGCTCGGGGCAAACTCCACTGTATGTATTTTTTTATCATTACAAATATTATATTTTTCTAATTTTTTGGCATTTTCTACTGCTCTTCCTTGCCGCTGTAGCAACAATTCAAATATTCCCTCTTTCGATTTGGTATATCCAGGTATATATCTACTAAGCTCTTTTATTACCTCTTCATTAGAGAAATACTGCTTGGTAGAATGTGAAAAATGACACAAATACCAAATTTCAAAACATGGGCCTGATACAATCAAATCAATATTTTTCAACTTTGCCTTTTTCTCCGCTTTAGCTATTTGTTCGTTCTTATTTTCAACAAAATCCGAATCCAAAACACAATATGCCTTATCTCCTAATTCAGGTTGGAAATCCATTTCTTTTAGTTCTCTAATTAATTCAGAAACTAATCCCTCTGGATGAGTAGCGCCTCCTTTGGAGAAATGAATTTTAATTTTATCACTGTTAAATTTTTTAAAATAAAGTATTTCCGTTTTATTCTTTCCCTCTGGAGAAATAACTATAATACTTTTTCTTTTTCTAGTAATGGCATTTCGCTTCTTCGGAATATATCCGGCTTTTTTTAATCCCATAAGCCGTCCCCCATTCCGATATCGGGAATAGAACCATATCTTCCCATCAGATACGCTTTCCTAATATCTTCACGAGTTCTTGGCGAAAACTCATCCAATGAATACAACTCAGACACACCGGTTTTTTGATCTTTCTCAACAAAATATATTTGATCTCTCCTCAATTCATTCATATTGAGTAAAGCCATCGTATGTACTGAAATAATAAGCTGTGCATTATTTTTATTCACTTCAGGATTATTAAACAAACCCACCAAATAACAAACAAGCATAGGATGAAGGCTCTTATCAAACTCATCGATACATATAGTCTCTCCGGTTTCGAAAGCCTTTTTTAATATAGGACTAATAAAAAATATTTTTTGAGTGCCCAAAGATTCAAGCCTAAAGTCTAATGAGTAGGTGTTTTTATTTCCCATATCATCTTCTATAAGATGCTTTGTTGTAATTTTATATTCTTTTCCTTTTATTTCTGTTTTTGTACCAGGAATGTTTGCCATCACGATTGGTGCTAATCTTTCTAGCGGAATCTCTCTACCTTCAAAATCATAATCAAGAATATTTATATCAGCCTCTTTTAATACATTATTTGTAAATCTCCGTAAAGAATTATCCGCGTCTCCCTCAAACATTCCACCTGTAACGTTCAACATATTTTCATAATTCGTGTCATAAGTATTTATGGCATTAGAAATCCATATCATTGGTTTCCTTGTCTCTTCTGCATTCCAAGCCGTTGCAGTTGCTAAAAACAGCTTATTTTCTGTATTCCGTTCTGTAAGAGGTTTCAATTTGCTTTTTAATGTCTGATTTGTGAATGAATACACCTCTTCATTCCTATCAAAAATTGTAGTCGCCCTTGTTGAGTTATATACATACAAATATTCAGTGCATATCTTTTGATTTGTAGTTGAATATCCATAGACATACTTTTTTCCATCTACTATAAAAACGAACTCAAATGAAGTTGCTTCATTTTTTGATTTATCATCAAATAAATATGGCACAATTAATGGCAATGGTTCTCCTACCTGTCTAATATCTGATTGTTTAACCGTCAAAATTGCTGCTTGTAATGCAAAAAAAATATTACTTTTCCCAGCAGCATTTGAGCCAAATACAGTTGCCACCTTTAGTATTTTTTCTTTGCCAATTTTTACTACATTACCAGGAAGTATCTTATCAGATGAAGCTTCCATCGATAGAACAGTTCTTTCCTTGAAGGATCTAAAATTCTCAACTGTAAACTGTAATAACATATAGTCCCTCCTTTTTGTACGGCACACGTATATTATAACATTTCAGCCTTGCTTCTCAACGCGAAAATCTTATTTTTGTCAAATTGCGACAGATTTAGCGTTTTAAATTTCAATTTTAAATTTAAGTTAATCACAACCACCCGTAAAACGGGTGGTTTGCTCTGAGGCTATAAGCCTCTGATTACTCAGCCGGCGTCTCAAGGCGCTGGCTTTCACTT
>JAILNT010000413.1 GCA_024691265.1 Treponema sp.
TATAAAATTTACAAAACAAGAAAAAGGATATAAAGGAGAAGTTGTTATCCACCAAGATAATATAGCTGAAAAAGGAAGTTATATCATAGGAGGTTTTTTCACTATCCTAAAAGATGGAGAATTATTTGACAGCACTGGAAAAAACTTTTCATATACGTCTCATGACTCAAGAACAGCTGCTGCATTTTCAAAAGATGGCACAACTTTATATATTTTAGTTGTTGAAGGAGAGAAAAAGAATATAAGCAAAGGCTTGTCTTATCCTGAATGTGCAAAATTATTTAAAGCTGCAGGAGGATATTCTGCCATAGAATTTGACGGGGGAAGTTCAAGTGCTATTTTCTTACATAATAAAAACATGCTTAGCTACAACACATTAAGAAATACAGCTTCGTGTATAGGTTTTTATAACATAAAATATTTTCATTTTGCTTGACGAATGACTTATTATAAATTAATATAAAGATATGGGCGTTACTACAAGTCAGCAATTAACAAGATACTATGATCTGTATCGTGACAAAGAAATAACTTTTACAAAAGATATAATCAGAACTCTTAATCTGGATCCACGTCAGATATATATAAAATGCAACGGTGGTCAGTGGCCTTGTATTATTAATTCGACCTCATTTCAACTTGCAAGAATTATAATTGGCACTAGGAGCGGAGCTTTTGCTGAGATTTCAAAGAAAGATTCGCAAAATGTTGTTCAATTGAGATTTTGTTTTTATGAAGTTGAAAATCAGCTTTTGAGTTTTTTTGTTTCTGCTAAAGTTACAGGTATATCAACATACATGAACTCTAAAGACTTGGTTGTCGTTACACTATGTTTCACACAACGTCCTCCAGATGACCTTATAGAACTTGTAGGAAAACTTATTGAAGCAAATACAAATGCTATGAGAAGGCGTGAAGAACGCATTGTAATAAATGAAGATAGCATGAGAAAGCTTGCTCTTGTAAAAGAAGAAACTTATGTGACTGTTGATAATGTCCCTAGACGCTGTATTCTTAGAGATTTATCTTTTTCGGGAGCTAAAATAGTTCTTTTAGGTGTATCTAAATATCTTACAGAAAAACCTACTATTCTAAGTCTTGATTTTGAAGATGTAGACGAAAAGATAAATATTCCGGGTATGATTGTTTCCGCAGATTTAGTAGAAGGCAGAAAAGATATTGTTGCTGTAAGTATTAAATTTCAAGAGGATAAAGTTCCTCTTACATACAAGCTACATATAAATAGCTTTATTACAGCTGTTCGTAAGAAGCAATTAAGTGCAACAGAGCAAATTGCTGCACAGAAAGCAGCACAACAGCAAATGCAGTCAAACAATCCTATTGGTACAACAGAAACATCTTCGAATTAAATTTACTAGACAATTCTATGATATATTCGTATATTTAACATACGAATATATTTTCTAGATAAGTTTTCCAGGTATTTTATTTTTATAAAAGAAAAATTATATAATATAAAAAATCACTTGGAAAACTTTCTATAAATCACTATCATTTTCTTTCATATTTTTTTTAAGGACAATATTAGCAATGAATCCTGTTAATCCTCTTGAATCGGTATACTTTATACAACTACCAGAAGATTTTAAATTATCTGATGCAGCTATGCATATAGATACTACAATTCCTCTTCCTGTGCAAAAAAAGGAAAAAGATGATGCTGGAAATTTTGATATGGCATCTCTAACACAAGAACAAATATTATCTGGTATTTTAACAGTCCTTGCGTATGATAAGGAAAACAAGCACCTGGATTATTATCGCTCTATATTAAAAAAAGCTCGTCCTAATATAAAGAAAGAATTAATGTCAGCTGCAATCCTAAAAGCCAAAAACGAAGATTATGATCTTGCAGAAGAAATCTTTACAGCTTTACGAGGTTTTGATCCTGATGACACAATTACTATATTAAATACAGCTTTATTCTTTGACCAAAGAGCAGAGTCTTATAGAAAATCAGGACTTTTTGAAGATGCTGATGCCTATGATGCTGATGCTCTTGAATATTATAAAACAGCAATGGATGCTGAGCCTGCCCTTCCAGATGCCTTTTTTAATGCTGCATTTTATTATTTGAAAAAATATGAATATGCACAAGCAAAAGATTGTCTTGAAACTTATTTAGCACTTACAGTTGAAGTATCTGATGAAGAAATGGGTGAAAACGGCATTAGAAAGAAGAATAGAGCTCAGGAGATTCTTAATAATATAAGCAATAACAGACTTGAAGATGAAGATTATCATGCAGCATATAAACTTATAAACTCAGGAGAAGAAGAAAAAGGAATTGACCATATAAAGACTTTTTTGGAAAAAAATCCTAAGGTTTGGAATGCATGGTTTATGCTTGGCTGGGGGTTAAGAAAATTAGCTCGCTTTGAAGATGCTAAGCAAGCCTTTTTAAAAGCTCTTGAATGTGGTAAAGATTTTGGAGCTGAAAACTGTAATACTTATAATGAACTTTCAATTTGTTATTTAGAAACAAATTCTATTGATGAAGCTAAAAAGTATCTTTTTAAGGCTCTTGCACTAGAACCTGAAAATACAAAAGTAATTTCAAATCTTGCTTATGTAGCTTTAAAAGAAGGCAATATAAGTGAAGCTCAAAAGTTCTTTACAGCTGTATTGGAAATAGACCCAGATGATAAAATAGCTCTTGCAGAACTTGCAAAACTAGAAATTGAAGAATAAAAAAAAGAGAAGGCTTTAGAATCAAGTTATTTAGATAACAATTCTATTTGCCTTCTCTTTTTTTATGGGTGCAATTTTTATAGTACAGATAAATCCAATATATCACCTACTTTTACGCCTGCACGTTCAAAAAAGCCTTTAGGTACTTCAAGTGCATAGCGTACAGAAACAGTACTCATTACAGATTCTTCACTATAAGGAACCATGTCAAAAATATCCCTTATTTTTCCATTTCTATCTATATAAGCAATAGATAAAGCTGTTGGAGTGTTATGCATCCAAAAACTTCTTACAGAATCTTC
>JAILNT010000438.1 GCA_024691265.1 Treponema sp.
GGAAACCTTGTTCAATTATTTTTGAACGTAAAGTATGTTTGTTAATCAATTTATATCCTGTTAAACGAGCTAGTTCTTGACCAACTTCGTCTCCATGCGATGAATATTGTCTTGCTATTGTGATTATTGGCATATTTTACCTCCATAATTATTGTAACAGCAGTTTTTAATATTTCATAGTTTTTTAAATTCTTTATAAAATCATGACTCTTAGAGTAATTCTATATATAATTATGTACATGAGTCTTAACATTCTTTATATACATGGTTTTAATGGAAATCCTAAGGGTGGAACTTATAAAGTTCTAAAAGAATATTTTTCTAATGAAAATCTTTTTTCTTTCCCTTTTCCAAAACTTCATACAGATGTTGTAGAAACATCAAATCTTATAGAAGCTTATTGTAAGGACTATGCTATTAATCTTATAGTAGGAGCTTCTCTTGGAGCTTTTTATGCATTGAATAATACTATTTGTTCTAAACGTCTTGCTATAAACCCTTGTATGCTTCCGTCTAAAGAAATTGAAAATCTTAAAGATAGAATTACAGGTCTTAATATTCATATAGATGATGACGTGAAGAAAATATGGCTTGATATGGAAAGCTATAAACATGTGAATGAAGAAATCAAAAAGAATACATTTGGTATTTTTGGAAAAGATGACGAACTTTTTCATTACAAAAATTTCTTTGATAAGATATTTGGTGTTCCAGAATCTTCAGAGGCTAAAAATAGTATTCTAATAGATGGTCATCACAGTATGGAAAAAGCCTGTCTTATTCAAGGTTTAGAAGCTTTTAGCAACTACATTAATTGATTTTTTTACTTAAATATTTTGTTAATAGGTTTGGCAATATCGTTTCTTTATGGTATAAAAGTCGGAACATTTATGGGAGTAAAAGAAAATATGAGAGAATACAAACAGTGGTTCTCTAGCGATGAGAATGCATTTTGTAGCGAAGCTTATGTTTATTTTAGTGACTGTGGTGCTGACGGACGTATGAGCTTAAATGAATTGCTTAGAGTCACTTCTGACATAGCTACAGAGGATTTTACTCAGAGAGGACTTTCCAGAGAGTATTTGAATAAAAATGATTTTGGAGTGTTAGTTTCCCGTTCCTCATTTAAATTTCACAGAATGCCATTAGAGAATGAAAGATATTTGCTAATTACAAAAGAAGAAAAGCCTGAACCCTTTCAGCTTGTGCGTTCTTATGAATTTACAAATGAAAATGGCGAAAGCCTTATATCCGGTATAAGTACATGGATAGTGGTTTGTCTTTCTAAAAGAAAGATAGTTCCTACAAGTTTTTTTAATCTAAGAAAAGCTCCTGAACTTTCTTTTTCGCATGACTGTGCAAAACCTGCCCGTCTTTCTTTGCCTAAAGATATGATTCTTTTAGATAGGCGTATGGTGCATTATTCTGATTTAGACGGCTATGGACATACTAATAATTCTAAATATGGAAATTTTATAATAGACAGCCTGCCTGTAAAGTATTGTGGCATACAGTATACGGATTTTAAGATTAATTATTCTAAAGAAGTAAGGTTGGGAGACAAGCTTGATATATACGGAGCTTTTGATGATGAAGCTAAACGTATTGTAGTTGTTGGTCGTTGTGAGGGAAGAATCTCTTTTGAAGCAGAGATTCATTATGCATAATTTTAGGGGATATATATAGTGAATAATACAAATGATTTACAGAAAACAATTTTAAGAAAAAGAATAGAAGTTGCAACAGGAAAGCGAAAGGCTGATTTTGTTATAAAAAATGCTTCCGTTCTTGATGTTTTTTCAGGAAATATTACAAAGAAAGATATTGCTATATCTGATGGATATATTGCAGGTCTTGGTTCTTATTCTGGTGAAAAAGAATATGATGCAACAGGGCTTTATGCTCTTCCAGGTTATATAGAAAGTCATATTCACATTGAATCTTCTTTTACAACCCCGGAAGAATTCAGTCGTTTGATGGTGCCTCATGGTACTACTACGGCAATAGCTGATCCTCATGAAATTGTAAATGTTTGTGGCATGGCAGGCTTTAAATATATGATGGAAGCCGCTAAAAATGCTGCTATGGATATAAAATATCAAATACCTTCTTGCGTACCGTCTACTGCTTTTGAACATAATGGAGCAACTGTAAATGCTAAAGATATGGAAGAATATCTTTCTAATGAAAATGTTCTTGGTCTTGGCGAATTTATGAATGCAGTTGGCGTTGTTAACTGTGATGATGAAGTTTTGAACAAGCTTACAGCCTGCAAGTCTTTCAATAAAGTTATTGACGGTCATTCACCAGGTCTTTTAGGAAAAGATTTAACAGCTTATATTGCTTCGGGTGTTAAGACTGACCATGAATGTTCAACTATAGAAGAAATGCAGCAGCGTATTGAAAACGGAATGTATGTGCAGCTTAGAAACGGTTCTGCCTGTAAAGACCTTGAAAAGCTTTTACCTGCTGTTACTAAAGAGAATTCCCGCCGCTGTCTTCTTTGCAGTGATGACCGTCAGCCTGTATCTGTATTTGGGGAAGGTGACATTGATGACCATCTTAGAATATGTGTAGCTCATGGAATTCCGGCTGTTACTGCGGTTCAAATGGCAACTCTTAATGCTTCAGAATGTTATGGTCTTAATGACAGGGGTGCTATTGCTCCTTCCCGTAGGGCAGATATTGTTCTTGTTGATAATCTTAAAGATTTCAATGCAAAGCTTGTTGTTATAAAGGGTAATATTGAAGCTGAAAACGGAGAGTACAAAAGGGAAGTTGTACGAGCTGATATTTCAGCTGTTCGCGGCAGTGTTCATATAAAAGATTTTTCTGCTGATTCTCTTAAAATGCATCTAAAGAGTGATGATGTTTATGTTATGGATATTAGCCCCGGAAGCATTGTTACAGGTAAAGGAACAGCCCATATAAAAAGAGATTCTTCTGGAGATTATTTATATAATCCTTCTGATAATATTACTAAAATGGCTGTTATAGAACGTCATCATAATACTGGTAATGTAGGGCTGGGCTTTTTACGGGGCTATGGCATAAAAAGGGGTGCTTTAGCTATTACTATATCTCATGATTCACACAATGTTATTGCTGTTGGTGTAGATAATGAAAGCATGGCTCTTGCTGTTAAAGAGATTGAAAGAATACAAGGCGGTATTGTTCTTGTAAATGATGGTAAAGTTCTTGATAGTCTTTCTCTTCCTGTTGCAGGTCTTATGAGTGATAAAAGCGGAGAATATGTTAGAGACCGCCTTGCAGCAATTCATAAAGCCGCAGTTGAACAGCTTGGTGTAAATCCTCTTATTGAACCTGTTATGACATTATGTTTTATGTCTTTACCAGTAATTCCTGAGATAAAGCTGACTGATATGGGGCTTTTTGATGTAAGGGCTTTTGATTTTATA
>JAILNT010000440.1 GCA_024691265.1 Treponema sp.
TATTCGCTTTCAAGCCTTAAAAAGGCATCACGACTGATATTTTTTGCTCCAAAACGGGCAAGATTATCTGTATAAACCTGACAATCAATAATACGACCACCAGCTTCTTTAAAAGCTTTTACAAAAAATGCAAATGCACTCTTTGCACTATTAGGCTTTATTGTAAACATTGATTCTCCACAAAAAACCTTTCCCATCAAAATACCATATAAGCCACCTACAAGATTTTCTTCTTCGTCCCAAACTTCAAATGAATGTGCAAAACCAATAGCATGTAACTTGCAATAGGCATTTATCATTTTCTGTCCTATCCAGCTGCCATTCTGGTCTTTACGTTTCATTTCTGCACAATGTTCCATTACAGAACGATAATCTTTATCTATTGTGTAGTGGTAAGGTGTTTTTTTTAGGAACTTAGAAAGGCTTTTAGGCTCGTGATATTCGTTTATATCAAGAACAAAGCGGGGTGAAGGACTCCACCATAAAACGGGGTCACCTTCATCTTCATTAAACCAGGGGAATGCACCTTTTTTATAAGCAGAATATAACATTTGAAGATTTATATCTTCAGAATAGCCTATAATTCCTCTTTCATCAGCTTCTGGAAAATCAAATATAAAATCAGGGTCAAACTCTGAAATCTCTGTATCTTCTTCATCAAGAATAGACAAAATTCAACTCCTCATTTTTTAAAGATACAAAAACCTTTCCACCATTTGAAAGCTTACCAAATAGCACTTCATCAACAAGAGGACTTGCTATTTTTTCTTCAACTGTTCTTGCTATATTTCTAGCTCCAAATTCTTTTGAATATCCTATATCAGAAAGATACAAGACTGCATTTTCATCTACAACAAGTGTTACATTCTTAGAAGCTAAACGAGAAGCAAGTTTACTAATTTCTTTATTTACTATATCGCTTATAATATTCTTTCCAAGATGTTCAAATGGAACAGTAGCATCTAAGCGATTTCTGAATTCTGGAGAAAACACTTCCTTTACAGCTGCTTCAAGAGAAAATTTTTCATCTGCATTTTCACTACCAAAGCCAATAGAAGACTTTTCCATATCTCTTGCACCAGCATTACTTGTCATAATAATTATGCAAGAACGGAAATCTGCTTTTCGTCCCTGATTATCAGTTAAAAAACCATAATCCATAACTTGAAGCAATATATTGTAAATATCCTGATGAGCTTTTTCTATTTCATCAAGTAAAACTATTGCATGAGGATTTTTTCTTACTGCATCAGTTAAAAGTCCACCTTCTTCAAAACCAACATATCCAGGAGGAGAACCTATTAAACGGCTTACAGTATGTTTTTCCTGATATTCACTCATATCAAAACGAAGAAGTGCAATATTCAAAGTAGAAGCTAAAGTTTTTGCAAGTTCTGTTTTTCCAACTCCAGTAGGTCCTACAAACAAGAAACAAGCCTCTGGCTTATCAAAATCCCTGAATCCTGCCCTTGAACGTTTCACAGCCTTTGTGACAATAGCTATTGCTTTATCTTGTCCAAAAATATTCTTTTTTAGTGTAGATTCAAGGCTATAAAGATTATCTTTTTCTGTTGAAGAAACCTTTTCTACAGGAACTCTTGCTATTTTAGATGTAACCATACATACAAGTTCTGCATCTACAACAGGCTTTTTCACTCTTGCTTTCTTATGAATTTTTGCATAAGAGCCAGCTTCGTCCATTATATCAATGGCTTTATCAGGTAATCGCCTTTCTGTTATATACTTTACACTTAAATTAACAGCCTCTTTTAAAGCTTCATCTGTATAGCGGACACAATGAAATTTCTCATAGTGCTTCTTTAGCCCTTTCAAAATCTTTACAGCTTCGTCCTCTGTTGGTTCAACAATATCGATTTTCTGAAATCTTCGTGCTAAAGCATGGTCTTTTTCAAATGTCTTTTTATATTCTTCAAAAGTTGTACTACCTATACAGCGGATTTTACCAGACGTAAGTACAGGCTTTAATATATTAGCAACATCAAGATTTCCCGCACCTGTAGAGCCTGCTCCAACTATAGTATGTATTTCATCAATAAATAATATGGCTTTTTCTTTTTTTAAAAGCTCATCTATAAGATGTTTCATGCGTTCTTCAAAGTCGCCACGATACTTCGTACCTGCTAAAAGAGCACCCATATTAAGAGAATAAATACTAAAGTCTTTTAAGAATTCAGGAACATTACCAGAAGCAATGCGATTAGCAAGACCTTCTGTTATTGCAGTTTTTCCAACTCCTGCTTCTCCAACATGCAATGGATTGTTTTTTGTCTTGCGGCATAAAATCTGAATAGTTCTTTCTATTTCGTTTTCACGCCCTATTAAAACTTCAAGCTTTGCTTCTTTTGCAAGTTTGGTTAAATCTGTTGCATACAAAGAGAGTGCTGTTTTACGTAGTTTTTTTAAAGAAGCTTCTGCATTATTCTCTACTTTTTCTTCCTTATCCTTTGTAGCACTGTCATTGGAATAATTATCACTAGAAATATTATCTAAAGATGAGTTTATATCCTCATTTTCTATTGAAGGAAAAGCAGCTTCCATTTCATTGTTAGAATTTTCTGCACTAGAAGATTTCATGTAGCTTATAACTTCAAGAAGATGAAGCCGGTTTATACCAGCCTTTCTCATGTAATACGAACAGTAATTTTTTTTCTCATCTATAAGGCTTACTATTAAATCTGTTGTATCTACAAGATTTCTGTCAGAATAAGTACATTGTTCTAAAGCTCTGTTAAAAACAGAATGAAATGCAACCGTTTCAATCGGCTCTTGATATTTTTCTCCTTCTTTAGGAGCTTTTATTACAGGTATATTATTAGATAAATATTCATCAATATTTGATTTTATTTCCTCGATATTACCGCCACAAACTAAAATCAAGTCTTGTACTTGCGATATTGTTAAAGCGGCTTTTAACAAATGTTCGGGGGTTATAAATTCATGATGAGAAGTCTTTGCATTTAAATATGCAATTTCGATAATCTTAGATAGCTGAGAGCTTACCTTCATGCATTCTCCATTTCACACCGAAGCGGGAAACCCTCTTTTCTAGCTCGGTCTATAGTAGCAGCAACACGAGTTGCAGCAATATCATATGTATAAGTGCCTACAACTGCACTGCCAGTTTTATGAACACGTTCCATTAATTGAACAGCCTCCTCAAATGCTTTATGGAACACATCCATTAAAACTTCAATAACGAAATCCTTGGTTGTGAAATCATCATTAAATATAATTACATTGTAATCCGGAGGAAGCTCAATTTCCACTTCTTCTAATATTTCATCAGAAGTATTAAATGAACTATTTGTAATTTCATTAGGCATAATGCGACAATTATAGCATATAAAAATATGTTTTACTATAAAAGTCATATAGAAAGGATTATTTTTCACAATATATTATCAATACACTACTGTGAAAAATATCACACAAAATATTTTATA
>JAILNT010000003.1 GCA_024691265.1 Treponema sp.
AAATTATTTAGCATGAAGAAAATGTACTGTATTTTTGAAAAGTAAAGTTTATAATTAATTTCATTATGGCATACTATTTTGAAGATTATAAAGCTATTTACGGACAGTCTCATGGAGACATTGAACATACCCTTTCTGTTATGTCTGGTCGCTATATAGGCGAAAATCCTGAAAATAAATATACAGCTCGACCTTTTTCAAATTGTGGACTTAAGCGAAATAAAGATTACCGTTATGAGTTTCATGGAAATGAAATATTCCCTGATGCAAAAGAATTCAGTTATGCGTATTTATGGGGAAAAATGAAAAGAGAAGGAACCGGTTCTTTACGTTTTGTAATGATACCTTATGGTCCTTTCAAGATTTGGGTTAATGGAAAAGAAGTTTATGCTTCTACATTTGAAGCTGAACGATATGATAATAATGCTATTACAATAGACCTTCCTATAGAAAAAGGCTGGAATCATCTTATAATTCGTTTTACAAAAACAAAAACAGGTTTTGGTGGAGAATTTGGAACTTGGTTAGGTAAGCTTGATTATTATTTCATGCACGGTCTTAAAAGCCTTGAAGAAATGGAAGGTTTTGATTATACCGCTCCTACAGATGAACATTATACAGTTTTCCCTAATGCAGAAGATAATGAATGTCCTGATTTTGCTTCAAAAATAGTTTCAAATCCTGAATGGACTGATAAGCAGCTTGCTTTAGGTTCTATTGCTCGCGTATTTAATGATGTAAATATTTCAGGAAAGAAAGTTCTTGCTCGCACTAGATTTACAACTTATTATCCTGAAAATATATCTTTAAAAGTTTTAGGAAATGCAGATACAAGCTTATATATTGATGGAGAAAGTGTAAGTGACAATGTAAATCTAAAAGCTGGATTACATCAGTTGCTTGCTTTAGTAAATGTACCTTCATCTTATAAAACTGGTGATAAACTTGACTTTAATGTAGAACTGGTTGGAAAAGATGGTAAAATTGCATTAAAGAATCCATTCCTCGTAGATAACAAAGAACTTTCATGGATATTTGCAGGTCCTTTTACAACTGTATCTGAGCCTACAATAAAAAAACTTGATGAGAATTCTTTAGTTGGAGAAAAAGACGAAAAAACATGGTGGAGAATTGATATTCCTGCTGGTTGGATAAGACTTTATAACGAAAATGCCTTGTTTGGACATTGGGATTATCCTTTGGGAGTAACTCTTTACGGACTTATCGAAACAGCCCGCCTTTTTGCAAAAGAAGGAAAAGTTGATACTATAGGAACATATGTAGAAAATCATGTAAAGAAAGCTGTTGCAACATTTGAGTATGCTCTTTTTGATAAGGCTAATTTTGGAGGAGCTACAGCAGTTCATCATCTTCTTTCTTCTATAGACTCACTTGACGACTGTGGTTCATTCGGCTCATTAATGCTTGAAGTTGCTAAAGACCGTAATATTGGAGACTATAGCTATATAGCTAATTATGTAGGTGAATATATTACGAAACATCAAGCTCGTCTTGAAGATGGTTGCTTCTATCGTAAACAGATGATGCATAAATTTCACAATGGAACAATGTGGGCTGATGACTTATACATGAGTATACCTTTCCTTTGTCGTTATGCAGCCTTTACAAAAGACAGTTCAATTCTTGATGATGCTGCAAATCAGTTTATAGGCTTCAAGAAAAAGCTCTTTATGCCAGAACAAAAACTTATGGCTCATGTATATGACTTCCGTCGTGATATGAACACTGGTGTACCTTGGGGTAGAGGTAACGGTTGGACAATCTTCTCTCTTACAGAGTTGCTTTCTGTTCTGCCTGAAAATCACCCTAAGAGACCTGAATTACTCAAGTTTTATAATGAACTTGCAGAAGGCTTCCTTTCAGTTCAAACAGAAGATGGCATGTGGCATCAGGTATTGAATATGAGCGATAGTTATCCTGAAAGTTCATGTACATCAATGTTTATTTGTGCTTATAGTCGTGGTATCAGAAATGGTTGGCTTGAAGGCGATACAGATAAATATAGAAAAGCTTGTGCAAAGGCATGGTCTGCACTTGAGCGTATTGCGATTGATAGGGCTGGAAATCTTTACGGTGTATGCCGTGGTAGTGAGTTTGCTTTCAATCCTCGTTACTATTCAGAACACCTCTTACCTCAGCTTAATAATACACATGGTATTGGTATTACCTTGCTTGCTGGTGTTGAGATGTGCCGCTTGAATGCATATCAGAAATAAAAGCTTGTTTTATAATTTTTGCTAATTTATTATTGTAGTGGAATGTTTGCTTTAATGTTCCACTACATTTTTTTTATTTTCAAAGGGTATGAAAAGTATGAAAAAAAAGTCTTTTAAGATAACTTATTCAACAAAAGTTTCAGTTCAAGATTTTGAAAATATTTCTGTAAAAAGAGCAGTAAAACGATTTTATAGAGATATTAGTATGACTTTAAAAGAATCTTCCTGTGAAAGTAATTATATATTAATAAAAAAAGATGAAAATCTTGAATCTGAAGCATGGACATTTAATGCTGTAGATGAAAATACACTTTTAATAACTGCAAAAGACAATCTTGGCGTTATCTATTCATTGAATTTTATAAGTGAACATTTCTTGAAAGTTCTGCCTTTCTGGTTTTGGAATAATCAGAATTTTATAAAAGCAAAAGAATATTCTATCCCTTTTCAAGAATATAAATCTAGTAAAAAGAAAATAAAATATCGTGGTTGGTTTATAAATGATGAAGTCATTCTTAATCATTGGAATGCCGGTCATGAAGATAACACTTTCGTTTGGGAAATGGCATTAGAGTCCCTTTTAAGACTTGGTGGAAATATGGTTATTCCAGGAACTGGAAAAGTATCTCATAAACAAAGAAATCTTGCAGGAGAAATGGGATTATATATAACTCATCATCATGCAGAACCTTTAGGTGCAGAAATGTTTGTAGATGTTTATCCTGGAGTTAATCCATCATATCTTGAAAATGCATCTTTATATGAAAAACTTTGGAAAAAATCTATAGAAGAACAAAAAGATTATAATATCATTTGGAATCTAGGCTTTAGAGGACAGGGGGATATGCCTTTCTGGGCTAATGCAACAGATGCAGCCGCTTATGATACAGATGAAAAAAAAGGAAAACTTATTAGTGATATTATAAAAAAACAGTATGACTTCGTTCATGAATATATAAAAAATCCTGTTTGCTCTACAAATCTTTACGGGGAAATTATGGAGCTTTATAAAAAAGGCTTTATAACTTTTCCTTCAGATGTAATTGTAATATGGGGGGACAATGGATTTGGAAAAATGGTAAGTAGGCGGCAGGGAAATAATAATCCTCGTGTTGCTTCTTTACCGACAAAAAAAGATTTAGAAAATGATATTAATAATGGTATCTATTATCATGTATCATTTTATGACCTCCAGGCAGCCTCTCATATAACTCAACTTTCTAATAGTCCTGACTTTGTTTTTAATGAATTGCATAATGTTTTATCTAGTGCTTGTGATGATTTCTGGATTATAAATTGTTCAAATATAAAACCTCATGTATATCAACTTTCATTAATTGCTGATTTATGGAATGCAGAAAATCCTTCTGTATGGGCTAATAGCAAATTCCTAAAAAATCTTACAGATAAATATCTAAAAGACTATTACAAATCTAATTCAGCAGATAGAAAAGAAATAAAGGAATGTATAGATGAGTATTTTGCTGCAATGGTAAAATATGGAAAAAATGAAGATGACCATGCTGGAGAGCAGTTTTATAATTATCTGGTTCGTGATTTTATAACTTTCTGGCTAAAAAATGATTTTACTGCACCATGTAAATTTGCAATTTGGGCAACAGGAGAGAAAAAGTTCTCTGAGCAGATAGATTGGTTTTATAAAACTCTTTTATCTCCTTTTCAAAAGCTTTCTGATTTATGTGATAAAGCTTTCTTGCTTTATACAAAATTAAAAAATAAAAACACAAAGACTCTTTTTTCTGAAAGTTTCTATTTGCAGATTTTAATTCATAAATATTGTTGTGAAGGTTCTGTTTTATTTTGTGAAAGCTGGAAAAATTTTGAGACAAAAAATTACAAAGCATCTTTTGTTTTTGCAGGTAAGGCTCGTGATGCATTCAAAAAGGCTGTCGATGCAATGGTGAAATCTGAAGGACGTAAATGGAAAGGTTTTTATGATGATGAATGTTTAAGCGATATTCGTTTTACAGTATATTGTCTTGAAAGTCTTATGCGGTGGATTCGCCTTTATGCAGAAGGACCACATTGTTATAGCTGGCTTAGGGAATATCTTGAGCCTGAAATAGGAAAAGGCGTTGCACAAACTAATACAATACTTCACCCTTCAGATGAAGAATTATATCAGGTTATGAAATAAATTATTATGAAAAAAGCTCCTGAAAAAGGATATTATTCCAATTTTAGGAGCTTAAAATTTTAGGCTAGTCTTTCATACCTGTTGTAACAAGACCTTGAACAATGTATTTTTGGAATACAAGGAAGATTGCGATAACAGGAACAAGAGAAAGAGTTCCCATAGCAAAAATTGCACCCCAGTCTGTTGAAGTCTGAGGGTCAGAGAACATTCTAAGTGCAAGTGAAACTGTGAAATTCTTTGGCTTATTCAAGTAAAGTAAAGGACCTAAGAAATCGTCCCATCTCCAGTAAAAGCTAAATATTGTAGATGTAATTAAAGCCGGAGTAATATTAGGGAAGATAATTCTTGTGAAGATTGAAAATTTGTTACAACCATCAATCATAGCTGATTCATCAAGTTCTTTTGGAATACCTCTTATGAACTGGACAGTAAGGAATATAAAGAAAGCCTGACCTGTGAATTGAGGAACAATCAAAGGTAAGAAAGTATTAATCCAGCCAATATTCTTGAATAAGATGAATTGAGGAATCATTACAACTTGATATGGCAGCATAAGTGTAAGAAACATACATGCATACCAGAAATTATGTCCACGAAATTTAATACGGGCAAAACCATAAGCTACAATTGCAGAAGATAAAACAGCTCCAATTGTAGATAAAATTGTATAGAAGAATGAATTCTTAAAGAATGTTGTAAATGTTGTGGACTTATTAAAAGCCCAGCCTCTTGAATAATTATCTAAATGAATCTCTTTTGGAATAAGAGAAGCATTACCAAATATTTCCTGTGTAGTTTTAAAAGAGTTTGCAACCATCCATAAAATAGGATAAAGCATTACATAACCTAGTAAAATTACAAATACATGGAATATGATATCGTTACGAATACGCTTTGTTCTCATAGATTCTAAATTTGCCATTACAAACCTCCTTTAGTCTTTTGACTCGTAGAATACCCACGAATCTGATGTCTTGAAAATAAGGCCTGTAAATACAGCAATAATAATTACAAGAATCCAAGCAAGGGCTGATGAGTAACCCATATCAAAATATTTAAATGCATTTTGATACAAATATAAAGCATATACCAGAGTACTGTTCATAGGGTCTCCTGTACCACCTGATACAACGAAAGCCTGTGTAAATACTGTAAATCCGTTAATGAGCTGCATAATCAAATTGAAGAAGATTATAGGTGTCATCTGTGGAATTGTTATATGGAAAAACTTTGCAACAGGGCCTGCTCCATCAATAGAAGCTGCTTCATAATAGCTTAAAGGAATTTGTTTAAGACCGGCAAGGAAGATAAGCATTGAAGAACCGAATTGCCAGACAGCAAGAATAATCAATGTCCAGATTGCGGTGTCTGGGCGTCCAATCCAGCTGATTGTACTATTTATACCTATACTTTGAAGAATGGCATTTATAGCACCATCAGAAACAAAAAGACGTCTCCACATAACTGCTATTGCGATACTTCCACCTACAATTGATGGAATGTAGTAAATTGCTTGATATAATCTTATAACTTTTGATGAACGATTAAAAAGGCATGCAACAAAAAAAGCAAATATTAAACGAGCTGGAACAGACACAAAAGCATAAAAAAATGTTACTTGCAATGATTTCCAGAATAAATCGTCATGTGCTAAATCTACAAAGTTTTTTACACCTATGAATACAGGTTTTGCAAGTATATCATACTTTGTAAATGAATAATAAAGAGAAGATAAAATAGGAATTATTGAAAATGCAAAAAATCCTATTAACCAAGGGCTTATAAATGCATATCCTGCAAGGTCTGTTAATCGTCTTTTCTTTTGTAAAGCAGGACGAAGAACATAACTATTTTCAGGTGTTTTTTTTCCTTTCATTATAAACTATCCTTCCTGTTAATACTGTTGTTTTTTTATTTTAGAATAATTTAAGTTAATAAATACAAAAAAAATATAAGGACTCAGAGACTTTAAATTAATAATCTCCGAATCCTTTTTTATTAGAAAATATTATTTAGCAAGAGCTGCATTAGCTTTTTCTAAGAATTTCTTAGCACCGTCTTTTACAGATATTGTTTCAAGGAGAACTTCCTGAGAAACATCACGGAAAATCTTAAGAACTTCACCACTTGCAGCTGGATCTGGAGGATCAATAGGAGAACAGTTTTCATTTACAACTTCAATGAACTTGTAAATCTGCTTGTTTGTATCATCAACTTTTGCAGATACACTTGCAAGAACATCAGAAGGAGCAGGAACGCCTCTTTCGCCAAGTAATACATCATTTGCTGCAAGGTCATTCAAATAGTAGTTCAATACTTTTGCTGCCATATCAGGATTTTCTGCACTTGCAGGAATAGAGAAGAACATAGAAGGCTTCAAATAAGTTCCAGGTCTCTTTGAATCCTTAATCTTTGGCATCAAAAGAAGTTCTACAGGCTTTCCAAGAGCTGACTGTGTAGATACAAGCTGATTACTCCATACCCAGTCATTCCATACTTTTTCTTTTGCAAACTGTCCTTCTTCTGGAGTTACAGTTACGAATGCAATATCAGCAGGAACCATAGCACCCTTCTTAATCATGCGAATCTGCATTTCCCAGAATTTTTCAAGTAATGTTGTATCTGTGAATCCCATTGATTTTCCATCAGCTGCGTAGAATGATTTATTGTCCTGACGGAGAAGGTTTTCAAAAATAGGGCGGATATCTGTTGTACCGAAAGGCATTGTCTGAACACCTGTTCTTTCATAGATAGTATTACCCATTGCTTCAAGGTCTTCCCATGTCCAGTTTATCTGGTCGATTTTAACGCCTGCTTTTTCAAGAATTTCAGGATTAACACAAATACCCATAGCATTTGTACCCATACTAATTCCATAAATCTTTCCATTTACAGAACCAGAATCGATTATAGACTGTGACATCTTCGATGTATTGATAACACCATCTTTAATGTATTGTGAAAGGTCTAAAAGCTGACCTCTTTCTGCCCACTGAAGTAAGTATGCGTAATCCTGCTGCATCAAATCTGGCAAAGTGCTTGAAGCTGCCTGAGTATTCATTTTATCCCAGTATCCACCCCAGCCAGTTGTTTCTGTTTCAATTACAGCACCAGGATTTGCTTCTTGATACATGTTAGCTACTTTTATAGTTCTTTCATCACGATTTGTATTGCCCCACCAGGCAAGTCTCATGTCATTTTTTTCAGCTTTTTCAGCTTTTTCTCCGCTGTTTCCACAACCAGTTGCAATCATTGAGAGTGCAGCGAAAGAAAGACCTACAGCTGTTGCCAATATCTTTTTCATTATACGCTCCTCTTTTGGTCGTAAGACCTTTAAGTTATAAATTTAATTTTATCATTGAAATCTAAAGCCATAGAGACAAAAAAATCAAAGATTAGCATAAATCCGTCGGTAATAGATAATTTTTAAATGTACTGTGAAAAATTGAATGCTATAATCGCAACTACAGAAAGTTTAAATTTTCAAAAAAAGGGAGATTTTATGAAAAAGACAAACATCTGTATCATAGGTGGTGGAAGCCGCGGTTGGGCAATTGGATTTATGAAAGACTTGATGCAGAAAGATTCTGCAAATGGTCATATTTCATTATATGATATAGATAGAGAAGCAGCTAAAAATAATGAGCTTGTAGGACGCAGATTATTCAAAATCAATCATGCAGATGATAGATTTACAGTAGATGCTGTTGATGATATTGCAAAGGCTCTTACAGGCAGCAACCTTGTTATAATTTCTATAGAACCAGGCTCTACAACCTGCCGCTATGGAGATTTAATTTTACCAGAGCAATATGGAATTTTAGAAACCGTTGGAGATACTACTGGCCCTGGCGGTTTGTTCCGTGCTCGCCGTGCATTACCAATCTTTTTTGAATATGCA
>JAILNT010000016.1 GCA_024691265.1 Treponema sp.
AGATAAATCTTATAAAGAATATGTTATCTATTCAGAAGATAAACGTTATTGGAATGTTTTTAAGCCTGTTCTTGATGAATTTGAAAAACGTAAAATAGATATAACCTACTATGTTGGAAAAGAAGATGACCCTGTATTTAATGAAAAATATCAGTATGTTCATTCAGAAGTAATAGGAGAAGGCAACAAGGCTTTTGCAAAGCTAAATCTTTTGTCCGCAGGCTTTGTTCTCATGACAACACCAGGACTTCAAGTCTATCAGCTAAAAAGAAGTAAGAATGTAAAGCACTATTCTCATATTTTCCATTCTCCAGGAGACCCTACTATGTATCGTCTTTTTGGAATTGATTATTTTGATTCAATTCTTTGTACCGGAGATTATCAGTTTGAAGATATAAGAACAATGGAAAAGCAAAGGGAACTTCCTGCTAAAGAGCTTTTAACTGTAGGCTGTACATATCTTGATGTATTTAAGAAAAAAATGGAAGAAATTCCTGAAGAAGAAAATCATAAGTTCACAATTCTTGTTTCTCCTTCATGGGGTAAATCAGCACTTTTAAGCCTTTATGGTGAAAAACTTCTAGATCCTCTTGTAAAGACTGGTTGGAATATCATTTTGCGTCCTCACCCTCAGTCAAAAATAAGTGAAGCAGACATGCTTAAACGTTTAGAAGAAAAATACAAGGATACTCCTAATCTTATTTGGGATACAAACAGAGATAACTTTTATTCATTGAAGAAAGCAGATTTAATGATTACAGACTTTTCTGGCATCATTTGGGATTACACTTTCTTATGTGATAAGCCTGTTATGTATGCAAATGCAGAAATGGACCTTATGCCATACGATGCATATGATATTAATCATGAAATATGGCAGTTCAAGACCATTAAAGAAATTGGAATTAAGATAGAAGAGAAAGACTTCCAGAATATAAAGCAAGTTATTGAAAATGCTTCTGACAATCCAAAGCTAAAAGAACTTCGCCACAAGGCAAGAGATGAAGCATGGATGCATATAGGGGAAGCTGGAAAACTTACTGCAGACTATATGATTTCTACTGTAGAAAAGCAGAAAAAGGAAGCCAAATAGTAATTTAACTAATATCAGGGCGTTACATGAATACACTTTTTACATTAATTATTTATCCTCTTAAATTTTTAATAGAGTTTTCGTTTTCTCTATTTTTCCATGTATTTAAGAAGCCTGGAATTGCAATATTAGGTGTAAGCCTTGCCGTTACTTTAATGTGTTTACCTCTTTATATAATTGCTGAAAAATGGCAAGACATAGAAAGAAATACACAAAAGAAGCTTGCAGCAGGCATAAAAAGAATAAAACAAGCTTTTAAAGGTGACGAACAATTCATGATTCTAACAACTTATTACAAACAGAATCATTATCACCCATTAATGGCATTACGTTCATCATTCAGCCTTTTAATTCAGGTGCCTTTTTTTATGGCTGCCTATTCTTATCTTTCACACCTTAGTCTTTTACAGGGACAAAGCTTTTTCTTTGTAAAAGATATGGGTGCTCCAGATGCAATGTTTTCTTTAGGAAATTTTTCGATAAATATACTTCCTATTGTAATGACTCTTATAAATTGTGCATCAGGCTTTATCTATTCAAAAGGTCATTCACTAAGAGAAAAATTGCAAATATACATAATGGCAGCAATATTTTTAGTAATTCTTTATGATTCGCCATCAGGTCTTGTTATATACTGGACTTGCAATCAGATATTTTCTTTCCTGAAAAACGTGTTCATGAAATTCAAAAAGCCTTTAAGAGTATTGTATGCATGTATGGTAGCTGCAATATTATTTGTGGATTTCTATGTAATTTTCATACATCAGGGAAGTATGAGAAGAAGAATATCTATGGCAATAGTTGTTTCCATTTTTCTTTTCGTACCACTATTTGTAAAAGCTATAAATTATCTCGTTGATAATGTTTTTTCTCCTCTTTTAAAAGATAAAAAGCAGCGTTTTGCAATATTTATAACAACAGCAATATCATTAAGCTTACTTCATGGTTTTGTAATTCCTGGAAGTATTATAGCTTCTTCTGTAATAGAATTTTCTAATATTGATAACCTGGGAAGTCCTGTTGTATTTATAATCAACAGTCTTATTCAAAGTTGTGGTTTATTCATATTCTGGCCTTTGTGTATATATCTTACATTTGGCGATAAGGCTAAAACTCTTATATCAGTCTCATTTGTAATTGTTCTTATTTCTGCATTATTAAATACATTTGTATTTATTGGAAATTACGGAACATTAACAAGACTTATAACATTTTCTGATAGTATTGCTGGAAAGAGTTCTGCAATATATATGAGCATTAATATAATTGCTGTAGCAGTTATCTTTATAGCTGTCTGTCTATTGATACGCATTAACCATATAAAAATAATCTCGGGCATTACTTCTGTAACAATGCTTGCAAGTTTTGCAGCAGGAATTTCTTATATATTTGGCATAAACAGAGATTTTGCTGAAATTGCAGTAGCACCAGAAGCAGAACAGAAAGATGAACTAAAACCTGTATTACATTTATCCAAAACAGGAAAAAATGTAGTTTTATTCATGCTTGATAGAGCTGAAAATGCATTCTTTGATTCAATTTTTGAAGAAGAAAAAAGCTTAAATGACATATATTCAGGATTTACGCTCTACCCTAATACGCTTTCTTACGGTGGACACACAATAATTGGTGCTCCTCCTTTATTTGGTGGCTATGAGTATACACCGAATGAATTTAACAAGCGAAGTGATGTTAAAAAAATTGATAAGCACAATGAAGCTATTTTACTTTTGCCTAGAATATTCAGCGAAACAGCAGGTTATAAGGTAACTGTAAGTGATACTTCATGGGCAAATTACAGCTGGATTGCAGATATGAGTGTTTATAAGGGCTATAAAAATGTAACTCCATTGACCTTAGAAGCAACATATACATCTTTATGGATGCAGCAAAATCCTGATAAAGTTCGTAAGAATATGATTTCTACGGCTATAAATAGAAATATGCTCTATCTAAGCATTTTTAGAAGCTCTCCTATTGTATTCAGAGATTTAATTTATGATGATGGGCTTTGGTGGAATACAGATACATCTTCTGGAGATATGCAGGAATTCTTAGACTATTATTCAGAATTAGATTATCTTCCTGAGCTTACAGATTTTACGGAAGAAGGGAATACATTCTTTAGTATAACTAACGATGCGACTCATGCTAATTTTGAACTTAATCCTCCTGACTATGTTCCTAGTGTTAAGATAACAGGAAAAGGTTCTGGAAAATATTCAGATGTTGCCGGTTATAGTTCAAATATAGCCGCCTTCAAACTTGTTGGCGATTGGATAAAGTATCTTAAAGATAATGATGTTTATGATAATACAAGAATCATTATTGTAAGTGACCATGGAATAGGAAAATCCGAAGTATTAGGAGATTACAAGGGTGAATTTAATGACTCTTTTAATCGTGACCACTTACACCCTATGCTTTTTGTAAAAGACTTTAATGCTAAGGGTGCTATAAAAAAGGATTATACATTTATGACAAATGCAGATGTTCCTTTGATAGCCCTAAAAGATATTGTTGAAAATCCTGTAAATCCTTTTACTGGAAAAGTTCTTACAGATGATATTAAAAAGAGTCAGGGAGCAATTGTTACAACAAATTCAACATGGTCTCCTGACCAGCATGGACCATATACATTCAAAATAGCAGATGATGAATGGTTTACTGTAAAAGATAATATCTTTGATTCTGCAAATTGGGTTAAAGGTAAAAAAGAGTAAAGCATAAAAAAAGAAAAGCCGTGTAAACTCACGACTTTTCTTTTTTTTACATTCGATTAGTAAATTACAATTCTGGCTTATATCCAAGAATCTTTTCTACAGAAGAATATTGAGAATTATATTCTTCATCTGAAAGCAACTGTCTATTATCTTTACTTTCAGAAATAGAACCAGCTCCAGTATTCTTATATTCCCTAAAGAATGCTTTTGAAACTGTATTTACATTATCCCAGTCTGTCCAGCCTTTTGCATTTATATGTTCTGCTATGTCACAATTTATATATACAGTTTTTCCTGTGCTTGTAGCAGCTGTTGCAGAACCACCTGTCCATGTTCCACGACCAAGATATACCTTCTTGCTTTCTTTCATTGCTTTATCAGCATCAAGTACACAATTTTTGAATACCCAGCCTTTTGCATATTCAGAAGTTTTATCGTTTGCTGTATCAGCTGCAGCTGCTGCAACAATGTAACCACCATTTTTATAATTCAAAGAATAAATATGACAGTTATCAAGTAAAGCTGTTGCTCCTCCGCAAAGGAAGTCTACTTCGCCTTCGATATAGCAATTCTTTGCGTAAACACGTCCACTTCTCCAATAAATTGTATCCTGCTGACCAAGGAATACACAGTTCTTCAAATAAGCTTTCTGAACTCCATATAAAGCCAATGTAATAGATCTTCTTTCTGAAGAACCCCAAGTTTTATTCCATTCAGCACCTTTATTATAAAAGGTTATATTCATTGCAGAGAATGTTGCATCATCAGGATTTTCAACCTGCTTTTTTACAGGAGCAGCTCCAGGTGTAGCATCTGTATTTGCAGGGAGAAGATTTACTTTTACAAGCTGATTTCCATCAATTCCGCCTGTATCTGCTTCATAACCATAAATTACTGTTGTAGCAGGATTTGTACCAATTAACTTTATTCCAGACTTTGTAATATTCAATGTTTCATGGTAGAATCCTGGCATAACCTTAATATATGAATCAGGCTCAACAGCTTCGATAGCTTCTGCTATTGTTGCAAAAGTCTTTTTCTTTGCATTTGTAGCCTTAGCAGGATTTACAGTTGCAGCAAATTTTATCTTTAATGACTTTATTTCTTTTGCTAAAACTTTTCCATCGCTTTCAACCTTTTGAACTGCATTTTTGCTATATGGTAAAGCATTGAAATCAAGACTGTCTCCATTGATAGTTGAAGGGTCAACATAAGAAGCATCTTGCTTTATTTCAGAAGCAAGCATATTTATTCCTGCAGGTTTAGCAGCCGGACGACGGCTTGCAGGCCCTGCATCTTTTGTAACAGGAAGCTGTGCTAAATCAAAATTAGCAAGCTTTGATAAATCTTCAAGAGATTTTGAAGCTACATCTTCATCTTTTATAAGCAAAATATAGGCATAACGGGCAAAGCCATTTGTTCCACCGTCATTTTCACCAAAAAGGAAATAATTACCTTTTCCAGTAAATTCTTCTTCATTAAAATCATCAGTAAACTCAGACCTGTCTTTTACAAAGTCTTTTGTTTGGTGTCTTAAAACTCCATTGCGATAAAATGATGCTGTCATTTTTCCAGAGTCACCAATATCAAATACAAGGCGATAGTCTGCCCAATCACTGACAATATTTTCATTTTTGCCAGCTGCGTTCTTCATCTTTGTAGAACCAGTAGCACCCTTTATTTGATTTGAAGCATTATGACGCAAAATAGCCTGATAAGAGCCTTGCTGCAAAGATGTCCAAAGTAAACCATAAGGAGTACCAGCTTTATCAGGGTCTTCAGAGCCTTGAGCCTTGAAAATAACAGTAAGTTTTTTTTCACTGCCAGAAAGAGGGAACATAATAACGTCATTCTTTCCGTCAAGAGTATTTAGCTTCAAACAGTATTTCCCATTAGCTTCATTCTTTACTAATGAAAAATGACTTGAAAAATTAGTAAATGTTTTATAGCCAGAACCTTCTACATCAGCTTTTACATCATTAGGATTATTTGCACCCGGAATATATAAATTCCAATTAGAAGGAACTGCCATTACTGCACTTGCAGCACAGAAAGCAAGAGCTGATAAAAGCCCTTTTTTCTTTAAATTCATAAAAACCTCCATTTTTGTTAATTTCTCAATCCAGTATAAAATCATTTTCTTGAAAAAAAGCGTGAAGATATTGCACAAAAAAGCGAATCAAGGCAAAATAAGAACAATGAATACTATTTTTAAAATCTTAAATTATGAATCAGCATTTATAATTTTATAAATAATCTATAGATATAGCATTGGAAAAGCAATTTTTTGCAATATAATTCTAATAAACATTTATTAACATCTACTCGTTGGAGGAGTACTTTTATGGATTTTAGGCGTTTTAACAAAATGGCTAGTTCTGCCTTTTTAGCCTTGTCAGCATGTGCCATTATCGGAATGGTATCTTGTGACAAAAAGGCTGCTAGTGCAGGCGAAGTATTTAATGGAACAGGAGACGGTAGAAACGGAAAAATTGAAGTTTCTCTTACTGTAGATAACGGAAAGATTACAGACGCAAAAGTTCTTAAGCATGAAGAAACAGCAGGAATTTCTGACCCAGCAATTTCAGCAATTCCAGAGCAGATTAAAAAGACTGGAAGCGTAGAAAATCTTGATGTAGTATCAGGTGCAACATTAACATCAAATGGCTTGATTCAGGCATTTACTAATGCATATAACGCAAGCAAGGGTATTACAGAAGAAAAAGCTGCTGTTACAGATAAAGAATGTGACATTGTAGTTATCGGTGCTGGTGGAGCAGGTCTTACAGCTGCAACAGAAGCAGCTTCTAAAGGATTGAAAGTAATCGTTCTTGAAAAGATGGGTGTAGTTGGTGGAAACACAAACTCTGCAACTGGTGGTCTTAATGCATCAGAAACATCTGTTCAGAAAAAGCTCGGAATCGAAGATTCTAACGAACAGTACTATCAGGACACAATGAAGGGTGGATACAACCTTAACGACCCAGAACTTGTTCGCACACAGGTTACAAAGTCTGCTGAAACTGTAGACTGGCTTATTTCTCTTGGTGCAGACCTTTCTGACGTTGGTAAGATGGCAGGTTCTACAAACAAGCGTACACACCGCCCAACAGGTGGAGCTCCAGTTGGAACACATCTTGTAAAGGTTCTCAACAAGGCTGCTATTGATGCAGGTGCAGAAATTGACCTTAACAGCAAGGTTACAGAAATTATTTCTGAAAACGGAAGAGCTGCCGGAGTAAAGGTTACTTCTGAAGCTGGTGATTATACAATCAAGGCAAATGCAGTAATTATTGCAACAGGTGGATTCGGTGCAAATCCTGACATGGTTGTAAAATACAAGCCAGAACTTGCAGGTTTTGGTACAACAAACCACAAGGGAGCTACAGGAGATGCATTTGCTTTAGTTGAAAAGTTCAATGCAGAACTTGTACAGATGGATCAGATTCAGACACACCCAACAGTAGTTCCAGGAAAGGGAACAATGATTACAGAAGCTGTTCGTGGAAATGGTGCAATTCTTGTTAACCGTGAAGGAAAGCGTTTCGGAACAGAAATGGCAACACGTGACGTTATGTCAAAAGACATTCTTGCTCAGACAGGAAAGACAGCATACCTTTTCTTCGACCAGGGTGTAAGAGAATCTCTTAAAGCTATTGAAGGCTATGTAAAGCAGGGACTTTTAACAGAAGGTGCTACAATTGCAGAGCTCGCAGGAAAACTCAATATTCCAGCTGCAGAACTCGAAGCAACAGTTGCAAAATACAATGAATATCAGGCTGCTGGAGAAGATAAGGAATTTGGAAGAAAGGGTTCTGAAATGCCTCGTCCTTTAGCAACTGGACCATACTATGCAGTTGAAGTTGGACCTGCAATCCATCACACAATGGGTGGTTTGAAGATTAACACAAATGCAGAAGTTCTTGATAAGAACGGAAATTTAATTCCTGGCTTATTTGCAGCAGGTGAAGTTACAGGTGGAGTTCATGGTGGAAACCGCCTTGGTGGAAACGCTGTTGCTGATATAACAATCTTCGGAAAGATTGCAGGAGATTCAGCTTCTGCTTTCGCTGGAAAATAAATCAGTATAGCAAGATAATATCTTAGCTGATTGAAAAAAAAGACTGTCTTGAAATGAGGTGTAACCCAAATTCAAGGCAGTCTTTTTATTTTATCCTCTCTATTTTATTTTTATTTTAGAACCCTTTCTTGTTTTATTTACTTCTATGTGAGAAGGGATTGCAGCTTTCATTTCTTCAACATGGGATATTATACCTACAGTTCTATGCTGCCTTATTCCTTGCAGAATACTCATAGCTTTTTCTAGTGCATCAGGGTCAAGAGAACCAAATCCTTCGTCTATAAAAAGAGAATCCAGTTTTATTCCTCCACTACGGCTTTGTACAACATCTGTCATAGCTAAAGCAAGACATATTGAAGCTTGGAAGGTTTCTCCACCACTCAAAGATGAAGGCTGTCTATAACTTGAGGTATAAGAATCATAAACAATCAAATCAAGACCTTTATATGAAGTTCCGCCAACAGCTTCTTCATTTATCTTAAACTGATATCTACCAGAGGAAAGTTTATAAAATCTAGGATTTGCAGCTGCAACAATATCATTAAAATACATAGCCAAAATCCATGCATCAAAAGGAATCTTTTTTCCATTTATTCCATTTAAATCATTAGAAAGCTGAACATAAACCTTAGAAGCTGCTCTGATTTTCTCAAGCTCTACTTGCTGAACAGCAACAGATTTGATTTTGTCTTCAATGCTTTTTTTCTCAACCTGCAAGGAATTCTTTTCTTCTTCAAGTTCTTCCTTATGAATTTTATAAATTTTTTCCTTATCTGCTAAAGTCGCTATACTTTCTTCTAGTTCTGCAACATTCTGATTTTTATCTTTCTCTGAAAGTAAGACTTTATCCCTGGCAAGTGTACTATCCCATGTTTTTATCATAGAATCGAATCTTTCTGCTGTTGATGCATCAAGTAGAGCATCTTTTACAGCCTGAACGCTATCAAAATCAGATTTATTAAGTTCTTCCTCAAGAACTTTTATGTTTTCTTCTTCCTCGACTTTTACATCTTTTAAGGATTGTTCTATCGAAGTAAGTTCACCTTCTAATGAAGAAGCTGTTTTTGTTAAGGACGCCTTTTCATCATCAAACTTCTTTATTCTTTTATCAGCTTCTTCCATATTCTTATTAATTTCAGAAAGTTCATTATCAAGTTTAGCCTTATCTTCACACTCCCCTATTAAATCTTCAAGAGATTCAAGCTTAGCTTTTACTGCACTTAATTCTTTTTCTGCTTCTGCCTTTTTAGAGGAATCATGTTCTATTTCTTTTTTTACTGATGAAATAGATTTTACAGACTCTACAGCTTGTTTATAATCTTTATCCAGTATCTTCATGTTATCAGCATATTTTTCATTTAATGCTTTTTCACTATTTTCAACACTTTCCAAAGCTTCTAAATCTCTTTTACTATCATCAAGATTTAATTGTTCCACCCCTGCTACAATATCACTTTCAACAGTTTCATTTTTAGACTCTAATACAGATTTATCTTTCTCTATTTCCTTTAAGATTTTCTCTGCATTTTTTATATTTAACTCTGTGCTAGATATTCTATCTTCAATTTTAACATCATCTATAGCAATAGCTGGACGAGGGTGAGTTAATGAACCACATACAGGACAAGCTTCCCCGTCTTTCAATAACTTAGAAAGTACGCTTGCATAATTAGCCTGATGAGCTGCTTCTTTTTCTTTTATTAAAGCTTCTAGTTCTTTATTATTAACAGAAAGAGCATTATTTTGTTCAATTTCCTCATCTTTTAGAGCGTTTATTTTATCCGTATTTTCTTTTAATACAGAAATATTTGCTTTTAGCTTTTCTATACAAGAAAGCCTTTCTTTAGATTTAGAAAAAAGCTTTTCATATTCAGATTTTTTTTCAACTAGTAAACGAAGAGCTTCATTTTCATCAGAGCTATTTATTTCCCATTTTTCAAAAATCTTATTTATTTCACTTTTTTTATTTTCAACTAACGAACTATTGTTTTCGATTTTTTTACAAATTACATCATAGTCAGAAAGAATAGTTTTTTCTTTTTTCTGATATTCATAATAAGTTTGTAAAGATAAAAGCTTTTCTTTTATTTCCTTGACTCTGAGAGGATATGTATTCAATTTAATTTTTAATTCTTCTATTTCGTTAGAATCTTTTCCCAATTCTTCTAACGCTAGCTTTGCAGCTTCACTTTTCTGTCTTAGACTTTTTTCTTTTGCTTCAAAGTCAGCTTTTCTCTTTTTGCTATCATCTGCTTTATCTACAAAAACTGCTAAACTTTTTGCTTTGTCATAAAGAGATAGCATAAGCCTTTTTTCATCAATATCATTTTTTGATTTTTCTAATTCCGCAATCTTGCTTTTTAGTTTTTCAGCTTCCTTTTGAGATTCAAGAGTAAGTCTTGTTTTTTCAAGATTTGTAATTATAGATTTATTATCTGCATCTAAAGAGTTTATCTCTAGATTAATTTCATTAATTCTATTTTCTTTTACTTTTTTTTCTTCAGTTGCTTTTTCTGTAGAAAAATTTTCTCCAAACGTAATCTTGAAACTCTGTTCACGTGTACTTATTTCTTTTTCGTATTCAGAAGCTCTTGTCTTTGCTAACTCTGCAATTTTTGTATATTCATCAACAGGAAATAATTTTGCTAATATATTTCGTCTTTCATTTGTATTTTGTCTTAAAAATTCTGCGAATTCTCCCTGTGGCAAAAGGATTATACGCTTGAATTCTTCCATATTCAAATGAAGAATATCATTTTTAATTTTGTCATCAATATCCTTTTTTAACCTGATAGGATATTCTTCCCATGTACCATTAATTTTTACTTCAAGGCTAACAGCAACTTCTTTTTGTGAATAATTACCTCTGTTATTTAAATACTCATAAGGGAGAGTTCTCTTTATCCGATAGATTTTTTCACCAGTTTCAAAAATAAACTCTACGAAAGATTCTTCCCCTTTCTTTGCATACTTTGAAATAAAAGACTTTGAATAGCCCTGTTGATTTCTTCCACCTGCAAAATTTCCATAAAGTGCATATGTAATGCAATCGAATATTGTAGATTTACCGCTTCCTGTTTTACCAGTAATGAGGAAAAGACTATCTAATTTTGAAAAATCTATTTCTTCATCTCTGAAAGGACCTACATTATACATTTTCAAAAATAAAGGTTTCATCGTCTACTCCTGTTTACTAGTATTAATTTCATTGCATAATTTAGAAAAAAGCTCTATTTCTGCTTTATGCACTTTATCATCAACATTGCTACCATTAATGTCTTCAATAAAAACCTTAAATACATCAGGCATAACATCATGAACTGGAGAAGAAAGACTTGTATCAAAAACTTTTTTTCGTAACTCTATAGAAGTGTTTTCATTAGCTGCAATAGCTTTTTCCTTTCTGAATGACAATATATAGGGATAATTTATCTCTAGCATATCCATAGGATTTTCAACAACATAATTATCAGTACATATAACTTCAACAAAGCAATCTTTATAGGCTTTTGCAAAATCAGGGTCATTTATATCTGAGAATTTTCCTTTAAGAGTTACAACTGAATGCAAAGCTTTTACTTCAATTTTATTTACTGAAACAGCTGCATTTATTCCCTCTTTTTCATCTATAGAAACATCAAGGAAATATTTTTTTGCACTCTCTCCATAATTTTTATTTTCACCAAAATTATAAGACAAAGGAGAACCTGAATAATATATACGACCACTTTCTCCTATTTTCATGCATTTATGAATATGACCTAATGCAACATAGCTAAAACCATCAAATACTTTAGGGTTAACATTTTCAGCTGTACCAACTAAAGTTTCATCTACAGTGTCAAAGAAAGTTCCGTGTGCACACAAGACACAAGGCATATCAGGATAATTTGCCTTATGGAAGTCTAATATTCTTGCATTTGCAATTTCATACATTTCAGATTGTGAATGAGCAGGAGTAGAAAACTCATCTTTAGCTTCTATTGAAAGCGGATTTAGAAATGGCAGCTGATAAAAAGCAACTCCATTAACTATTACGGCTTTTGTTATATTCTTATTAGAAGTTTCTGTTGCAATATGAATGTTAGAAGATTCTAGTAAAGAAGATGCAAAACCAAGTCTTTTAGCACTGTCATGATTTCCAGATAATAAAAAGACATGTAATTCAGGAAAACCTTCATGAATTTTTACAAGAAAATTACTAAACACTTCTACTGCTGCAGCAGAAGGAATAACTCTGTCATATATGTCGCCTGAAATACAAAGAGCTGCAAAAGGATTATTTTCTTTTTTTGCCTTTTCCAATAATGATAAAATTTGTTCCATGAAATATTCTTGTTCTTCAAGCAAACTTACTTCATGAAATATTCTGCCTAAATGCCAGTCACCAGTATGCAAAAATCTCATAAATTTATTCTAGCGTTTTTAATATAAAAATGGCAAATAAATAGAGGCAGAAAAAATTTGAATTAGATTTTAGAAACAACAAATAATATTGATTTTATACCGACAGTTCTTATTAAGATTTGAAGCTCTAAAAAAATCATACCAGAATATATAAGGATATCTATCTATAAATTGCTTGGTTAATAAACAGATACCTTATATAAAAGGAGCTTAATAAAGTTCGATGACACAGATTTTCATTCTGGAAGATTTATAATTTCAAACTTTTTCTGTCTCGAAAAACTTTAACATACAAAATTATATTTTTAATAGGACAAAAACTACAAAACAGGATAAAAAATCAGACTAAAAGATTCTTTATTTCTTCAAGAACTGTAAGTGCGTCCATTCCTGTTCTCAATGTAGATTTTAATTCAGCTTTACCATCAAGAAAATCTACTGCATTTTGCACCATATTTGAAAAATAACCAGTTTTTTCAGGAGGATTTACGCTACTGTCTAAAGTAAGGGACTTGAAACCTGAATAAAGTTGTGACACTGCATTTTTGTAGCAGCGAAGATAGCCGTTACCTATGCATATTCTTCCATCTGTTCCCCTTATATCTATATCAAATCCAAAATATTTACTTCTGCCACTAAAATTTATACATACCTCAGGGCAAACAGAAGTTTTATAATGAACACTAACATTTCTTACAGCACCTTTATCATCTTTATAAAGCCCCGTAATAACAGGACTATGTAATATAGGTTTTCTTTTTAAAGCATTTGCCCTCTGAAGTAAACCAACTTTTTCAATTTCATCTTTATTTTGAGATTCAGGGTCATGAATAAAATGTTCCAAAAAGAAAGAAACTATATCAACGAGATGTGTTCCATCGTGTATAAGACTATAACTTCCAGTTTTTTCTTCTTTAGGGTCATATACCCTCATTCCAGAAGATAAAGTTGCTTCAACACTTTGTATCTCACCAATTTTATCAAGATAACTTCTTGCAAGGGCATAATCATTAGCAAAACGTCTTTCATGATTTACAAGAACAGGTACTTCATATTTCTCTGAAGCAGCTTTTATCTCAAAGGCTTCTTCCGTGTTCAAAGCTACAGGTTTTTCCAAAATTAAAAGCTTAGGTTTATTTTCAATAGATTCCAATGCAACTTTCAAATGATTATCTTCATTAACTGCAACCGTTATAATATCAGGCTTATGGCGGGCAAAAAGATTTGCGGTATTCATATAAGCCGGTAAAGGATTATTAGCCCTATGCCATTCTTCAGCTTTACTGAAATCTGAATCACAGGCTGCAATCAATTTTATTCTATTGTTTTCCATTAAAGCCATTGTATGAGAAGCAGGCTGTTCTCTTTTTTTATCTAAACCAAGACTATAGCCAATTCTACCGCAACCGATGATAGCAGCTGTATATATTTGAGTATTTTTATTTTTATGAGATAGAAATGAAAACATATATATATATTATCGGAATATAGCCTATTATATCAACATACAAAGGATTAGTTAAAAATCAATCATGAAAAATAAATACAGTTGCTTTATATTTTATAATGGAGAAAATAGAATGACAATAGAAGAGCTTCAAGAAGAGCTTACAACAAAATTATCTAATCCAGTAGATATAACTATATCCATAAAAGGTGAAAAAATATTATTGTCTAAAAATGAAAATGGTTATTTTGCTTTAAGTTTTTTTGAAAACAATAAAAATGTAAAATTTAGATTAGTACAAACTTCTCCAGAATTAATTTCGTATGAAGAACACATATTACCAGTAGAAAATCTTGATAGTAAAATACTTGTAGTAACTTGTATAAAAGATAATAGGTCTCTCGCACTTAGTCTTATAAATAATGAAGCAAAAAAAGATGTTATGGATTCATCTACAGCAATGAAAGAGACCGAAGAAAATATCTGGATAGAAACTG
>JAILNT010000024.1 GCA_024691265.1 Treponema sp.
TTTATTTCAAGAATAGGTTTTACAGTGCTTACATTACCCTGTCCCATAGCTTTCATCATGCGTTCCATCTGTAAACTTGGGTCGTTTTCATCAACAACGATACAGCTAGGGCTATCAGAAAGACGCTTAGAAAGAACAACATTCTTAACACGGTCTCCCAATGCTTTCTTAACCTTCTCAATCACAGGTTTAAATTCTTCTTCCTTCTTCTTTGCATCGTCTTCATTTACACCAAGCTCTTCGTCACTACCAGCACGGTTTACAGCCTTAAGATCGAAATCCTTGTATTTATTAAGAGAAGGAATAACGATATCGTCAATATCATCAGCCATTAACAATACTTCAAAGCCCTTTCTCTTATAAGCTTCAAGTAAAGGAGATGAGCGAAGGTTCTTTTCATCTGTTCCTGTAATATAATAAATAGCTTTCTGCTCAGGCTTCATACGCTGAACATAGTCTGCAAAACTTGTCCAGTTTCCGTCACCTGTACCAGCAGCATCTGTACTCTTAAAGCGAACAATATCTGCAATCTCTTCACGATTTTCATAATCGCCATATAAACCTTCTTTCATAGGTCTATTGAAAGCTGCTACAAACTTATTCCACTTTTCAATTGTTGCCTTCTCTTCATCTGTTGGCTTTTCACTCTTACGAGCCTTATCTGCATCTTCTCCGAGTTTCTTGAACTCATTAAGAAGCTTCTTTACAGACTGCTTCTTTATTGTGCTTAAAATTCTATTCTGCTGTAAAATCTCACGGCTTACATTCAATGGTAAATCTTCACTATCAATAATACCACGAACAAAGCGAAGATATGCAGGGAGGAGTTCTCTGTCATCATCTGTTATAAATACACGCTTTACATAGAGCTTAACTCCACTCTTGTAATCTGCATTATACATGTCAAATGGAGCTTGCTGTGGAACATAGAACAATGTTGTATATTCCTGTGTACCTTCTGCATGTGTATGAACATACATTAAAGGATCCTGTCCATCATGGCTTATAGTCTTATAGAAATTGTTGTAATCTTCTGCTTTTAGTTCTTGCTTACTTCTCTTCCACAAAGCAGAAGCAGAGTTAACCTGGTCAACCTTATTTTCGCTAGATTCTACATTTCCCTTATCATCATATTTATTCTGTACATAATGTAAGTAAATTGGGAATGCAATGTGGTCAGAATATCTTTTTATAAGTTCTTCTATCTTCCATCTTGCAGCATATTCCTTGCTGTCATCATTAAGATGCATTTCAATTGCAGAACTACATTTTGCTTCATCATCAAAGCCATATAATTTTGCACTTTCACTATCTTTTGAAATTTCTTCAATTGAGTAAGAATTTGTACCATCACTTGACCAATGCCATACTTTACCATCAGATGCAGCTTTACGAGTATAAACATCAATCTTATTTGCAGCCATGAAAGCACTATAGAAACCAACACCAAACTGACCAATCAGGTTAGATTCACCTGCATTTTTGTCGTTAGAAACTTTCTCAATGAAAGCTTTTGTACCAGAACGGGCAATAGTACCAAGGTTATTTGTTAAATCCTCGTCAGTCATACCAATTCCACAATCCTGTACAGTAAGTACATTCTTGCTTTCATCAAAAGAAATATCGATTCTTGGATCGAATTTTAATTCCTTGTATTTATCATCTGAAACTGTAAGATATTTAAGCTTATCCAATGCATCTGATGCATTAGAAACAATTTCACGCAAGAAAATATCCTTGTTTGAATACATAGAATGAATGATAAGTTTAAGAAGCTGATTTACTTCTGTCTGGAACTGATATGTTGCCATCTTTTCTATATCTCCCGAAATAAATATTCTATTAATAATAGGTATTACTATTTACCATAAAGTAATAAAATTATTTTGTATCGGCAACAATTTTATAACAAAAAAACCTGATATACATATTTTATAAATGTATATCAGGCTTCTTTTTATTTATTATGTAAGTTCTAAAAAATTACTAATTTTTATTTGGAACCCATACATATTCCCAATCAGAATCTGATGCAAGATAAAAATCAGGATAAGAAGGTTGATTATAAGCACTCTGTTGAGCAGATACCTGAGCTCTATACTGAGGATTCTGAACTAAAGTATAAAGCTTATGAGGAGTAACTTCTGTATTTGTATAAATACGAATTGCAGTATTATCTCCCTTTCTTACAATAAGTTCTTCTCTCCAATCGCCAAGAACATCTGCAATAAGACATGCATTTCCCTTAGTTCCGTTATTAGAAGCCATACCTTCCTGGCTAGAAGCTGCTAATTGAACAACTTTAGCTCCACCTTTATCAAGTCCAATAATATCACCTGGAGCAACATATATAGAAGTTGTCATATCAGCTGCCCATCTAATATTCTGATTTGTTCCTAATGTTTCAGCTTCAAATTCACTACCATTTGCAGCTCTCTTTTTTACAGACCAAGTTTCAATTCCGCGTACATTTGGAAGAATATCTCCAATCATACAACGACCAGTATCTTTACCGCTATAGTCACCAAAAATAGTTGTGTTTGTTAAAGCATCACGCAAAGCAGAACCGAAAGGAACTCCCTTACCACCTTCAAAACAAGAGAAAATCTCTAAGCCTGGTCTATCAGGGTCGATATCTGTACAATGCAAAGCATCTCCGTGTCCAAGTTTTACTAAAGCATTATCTGAAGGTCTGTGGTCTTTTGCACTTGAAAGAAGTTTTCCATCATTGTTTACAATAGCTCCACCATAAATTATTTCCTGACAACCGTCACCATCAACATCAGCAAAACATATTGTATGGTCACCCTGTCCAGCAAACTCTGCAGCTTCAGGAATATTTCCATCAGAAGTATCGTTAGTACCAGGGACCCAGAAGAATGGGTTTGTCATTTCTACCCAACCAGAATCAATACCCCAATAAGGCTTTATTTTATTTTGAGAATCAAGTGTATAAGTTGCTATTGTAGAACGAGTATAATAGCCACGACCTAATACAAAATAAAGATTTTTACCATCGAGATAAGCAGCACCTGCATTATGTCTTTCACTTCTATTTGCAGTTTCTACACGATTCCACTGGAAATCACCCCATAAAAGACCATCATCTTCTCTTGGATACATTATATGCTGAGTGTCATATTCTTCGCCCTCACCACTAAATATTGTAATGTATTCAGGACCAGAAACGATGAAGCCCTCGTTTTCATTCATCTTATTACGACTTTCATTTTTATAAGGAGCTACAACTGTAAAGAAGAAATCAGTAAGTTTTTCAGCTTCCTCTTTTGAATAAGGACCTTCATGACCTACAAGCTGTTTAGGAGCCTCTTTTTTCTGCTGTGTATACATTGGTTCCCAGAGATTTTCAATATTTTTATCCCAGCGACTTCTTGCCTTTGTAGCATTAGCAAAATTAAGCTCGTTCGAATTCTTCTTCCAGAAATCATTTGTCCAGTCACCCCAATGCATAATTTCCTGTGTGAAGTACTCTTTATAATCAGAAGCACTAAAACAATAATTATCATCGTTAGTAACACCTGCAGCAACATCATCAGCAGGAAGTGTAACAAACTTTTCAGATTTTACAGAACCATCAGCATTATATTTTATAACTTTTGTTCCTGGAGCTGTCTGTAATGCAATTTCAGCTTTTCCATCTCCATTTACATCTGCTACAGCAAAACAGTTGTAATGAGCACCGGAACGAAGATTTACACCCATATCGATTCTCCAAAGAAGAGTACCGTCTAATTTGTAACAATCAATATAAGTTTTACCTGTATATCCTTTCTGAGAAACATCTTTTGCATTTGTAGGATCCCAGCGAACTATATATTCATAAGAACCGTCTCCATCAACATCTCCTATGCTTATATCCTGAGGTACATAAGAGTAATTTGCATTTGCTGTAAGTACCATATCAGCAGGAAGAGGAGTTACAGGAGGCATTTTCATAGGAATTTCTATGTAATTAGGATTTTGAGAAACTATTGCTGCTTCCTTTTTAGAGCTAATTTCATTTCCCTTGTTATCTAAAGGAATAACTTCATAGCTTACATTTTTTGCATTAGATTTTGAGAAATTTTTATCAAATTTATCAAGATAATTTGTGCTATCAGATACAACTGCTATTTTTTCACCATTTCTATAAATAGCAAAATTTGTTCCTGTAAGTCCTGTATTACTAAATCCATTAACTTCAGAAGCAAACAATCTCCATGAAAGGAACATTCCCTTTCCAGTATTAAAAGCAACAAAACCTCTGTCTAGATTTTCAAGATTGATATTTTGCTTTGCTTTTGTATCAGATTTTACAACATTAGATAATTCAGTTTCATGATCTTCATAAACTGCGGATACTTTAAAATAATAATTCCTAAAAGTTTTTTTATTAAATGTCCATGAAGTAGTATTTGCATCAACCTCACCGGCAACAAGAAACTTCATATTAGGAGTATTCTTATCAGCCCAGTAAATGCGATATCCTTTTAGTCCAACTGCATTATCTCTCTTTAATGCAGCCCAGGAAAGCGTTATACTATCTTCTGTTAAGGATTTTACCTTAAGTCCACTTACTGTTAAGCTACTAGAGGATTCTGCAGATTGAACAGAAACATCTTTTTGTGATGTAGCACAAGAAAGCAATAAGCCTGTCGTACATAAAGCTGCGGCAGCCACTACTTTTTTTATCATACTTCTACCTCAAAATATTGTTATTTCTAAAATAAAATTGTAAATCCATAGTAAAAATCCATGGCGACAAAAACGTAAAAAACAGTACAAAAACGTCAATATTAATTATAATCTTTTACATTCAACATTTTTTATAAAATTACATGTATAATAAGTATATTCAAAGGATTTTTATATGAATAGATACATACTTGCATTAGACCAGGGAACAACGTCATCGCGTGCTATTATTTTTGACCAAAAAGTAAATAAAATTTCCATGGCACAAGCAGAATTTCCTCAATATTATCCTAAGCCTGGTTGGGTTGAACATAACCCGGTTGAAATATTTAACTGCCAACTAAGTGTCATGAAACAAGCTATAGAACAGGCAAGAATAAATGTTTCACAAATTGCAGCCATAGGAATTACAAATCAAAGGGAAACTGTTGTTTTATGGGATAAAAACACGGGGAAACCTATCTATAATGCAATTGTATGGCAATGCAGAAGAACAGCTAGTATTGCAGATAATCTTATAAAAGAAGGTTTAGCAGAAACTATACAAACTAAAACAGGACTCATGCCTGACGCTTATTTTTCTGCAACTAAAATAAAATGGATTCTAGACAATATTCCAAATGCAAGAGAAAAAGCAAATAAGGGTGAAATCCTTGCAGGAACTATAGATACCTGGCTTATCTGGAAATTGAGCGGTGGGAAAGTTCATATAACAGATTACACAAATGCAAGCAGAACCATGCTGTTTAATATCCATAAGCTAGAATGGGATAAAGATTTATTAAAAATATTAGATATACCCTTTCAAATTTTACCACAAGTTAGAGATTCTTCTAGCTTCTATGCAATTACAGATAAAAATGTTTGCGGATTTGAAATCCCTATAGCATCTGCAATAGGAGACCAACAGGCAGCTTTATTTGGTCAAGGCTGTTTTCATGAAGGGGAAACAAAAGCTACCTACGGGACAGGTTGTTTTCTTCTTATGAATACAGGGAAAAAAGCAGTACAATCAAAAAACAGACTTCTAACTACAATAGCTTTAGGCTTAAACGGTAAAATAGAATATGCCCTGGAAGGCTCTGTATTTATGGGGGGTGCTGTTATTCAGTGGCTTAGAGATGAATTGGGTATAATATCGACAGCACATGAATGCGATACTCTTGCAGAAAGCGTAAATGATACTAACGGTGTAATACTTGTACCGGCATTCACTGGGCTTGGAGCTCCATATTGGGATTCTTATGCACGAGGTGTAATCACAGGACTTACTCGCGGCAGTAATAAAGCTCATATTTGTAGAGCAGCATTAAATGCGATTGCCTATCAGGTAAAAGATGAACTTGAATGCATGAAAAGTGATTCATCTATAGATATTCCTGTATTAAAAGTAGATGGAGGAGCTTGTATAAGCAATATAATGATGCAGTTCCAAGCTGATATTTTAGGCACTAAAGTTTGCAGACCTAAGAATATAGAAACAACTGTAACAGGAGCTGCCTTTCTTGCAGGTCTTGCAGTCAGTGTATGGACATCAAAAGATGAAATAATAAAAGTATGGAAAGAAGATTGCAGCTTTACTCCTGTTATGACAGAAGAGACAAGAGAGACTCTTTATGCAGATTGGAAAAAAGCATTAGAAAAGAGTAGAAATTAATACTATATTTTTATCATATTTTGAGATATAGTTTTTTTTCTATGAAACAAAGAGTAGTCATCATACAACCACCATTAGTCCAATTAAATGCTCCTTATCCATCAGGAGCATATTTATCGTCTTTTTTCAAAAACATGGACATGGAAGTAGAATGGCATGACATGAGCCTTGAACTCTACAGTGCAATTTTTTCAAAAAAAGGCTTACATAAATTATTTGAAAAAACTAGTGCTAAAGCTCTGAAAAAGGCAGATGAAGCAGAAAGAAATGGAGATGAGGCAACAGCTTTTAATCTTCGCCGCTATATAAGTGATAGTGATAGTTGGGAAAACTGGATATCACATATAAATGCAATTCTTACTTCTGGTTCTGGACAAGGCAGCAATCAATCAGGCAGAGAATTTTGTCATAGATTCATATTCTCTCCTCACGCTCCTAGAGGTTATAGAATGCAACAATACTTAGATAACCTCGGAAGAGAACCAACAACAGATGATGCAAGAGGGCTTGCTTCTTTAGCTTTAGCAGACTTAGCCGACTATATAACTATAGCTTTCGATTCTAATTTTTCCCTGATACGATATGCTGAATCTCTTACAATTAATGAAACTCATTTTTCACAAATAGAAAAAGCTATAGATTCTCCTACAATGGAATTATTTTATAAACCATTACTCGAAAGCATAAAAATAGACACAAGTGGAGATTATAAAACTTTAATTTGTATTAGCATTCCTTTTCCGGGAACATTTACAGCAGGACTTTATACAGGAAGATATTTCAAAGAGCATTATGGGGAAAATGTATTTATCTGTATGGGCGGAGGCTTTATAAATACAGAACTAAGAAGCACAACAGAAGCTGCATTAAAAAAATACATAGATGCAATAAGTTATGATAGAGGTTACGGCTCTTATCATATGCTTTTTAATACAAAACTTCTTGATAAAAAAGCTGTTTGTAAAACAAATGATATAAAACCGCTTTTCAAAATGAGAGTATTCCTTGAAGATGGAATAGTTGAATGTAAAGAACATGATGAAGAAGCAGAAAGTTTTGAGAGAGAACAAACAGAAATCACTATTCCTGATTTCTCTGATATAGATTTTTCCCGCTATCCTCGTCTTATAGATGATACAAATTCCATGCACCGTCTTTGGTCTGATGGAACTTGGTTAAGAGCTTACCTTGCCCATGGCTGTTACTGGCATAAATGTGCCTTCTGTGATGTAACATTAGATTATGTATGTTCTTTTCATATGACACATATTCCTGAACTTTTTCATGGCCTTTATGAACAAGCCCTAAAAAAAGGTATTTATGGTATTCATTTTGTAGATGAAGCTTCTCCTCCTGTTGCATTAGCTCGTTTTGCCCTTGAAAATTCAAGATATGGAAATGAGCTTTCATACTGGGGAAATGTTCGCTTTGAAAAAACATTTACAAAAGATATAGCCGATTTTCTTTCTTATGGTGGACTTATAGGAGTTTCTGGAGGAGTAGAAATTGCAACAGGAAACGGTCTAGATGATATACACAAAGGAACAGATATTGATTCTATAGTAGGAGCATGTGCTGCATTTAAGGAAACAGGAATACTTGTACATGCATATATGATATTCGGTTACTGGGAAGAAACACCCCAAATGCTTATAGATTCAATGGAAACTTTAAGACAGTTTTTTGAAGCAGGACTCATAGATAGTGCATTCTGGCATAAATTCGTATTAACTCGGCATAGCCGTATATATAAAGAATGGGAAGAGGGAAAGTATCCAAATTTGAAACCTATAATCCCAAAAGACACTGGTATTTTTGCAAAAAATGGACTTCATTTTGAAGGTGAAAATAAAAGTGATAAATATGAAGAAGGACTAAACAAAGCTTTAGATGCATGGATGCATGGTCAGGGATTCGATATTCCTGTTCGCCAATGGTTCAATTTTAAAATGCCATCTCCGTCAATTCCTAAAAATTATATAGAACAGGCAATAGACAGATATTCTGCAAGATGTGAAGAAGCTTTCCATAAAAATATTGAAAATACAGATGCTGTATTCTGGATAGCAGGAATACCAGTTATAAAAGCAAATGGTAAAAACTATAAGCTTAGCTGGATTTATATGCAGGAGGAAGAAGAAATTACAGTTGCAAATTATGAAATTGCAGAAAAATTATGCTCTGTATTAAAAAAATTGAGACCTTCTATTGTTGATTCAAATGAAAGACAAATTCTCCTTGAAAATATAAACCATAAGATTTTGCAAAAGCTTAGGGGAAGAGGGCTCTGTATTTTACCTTCATGGAAAATTTTAGAAAAATAGCTATTTGAATAAAATAATTCAAAATTTTCTTGACAGATACAATTTTCTACCTTATATTCTCTTTTGACAAAGATAATTCAAATCTTTGTAAGGAGAGAATATTATGTCTTTTGAACAACTTTCACATTCACTTTGCAGTTTAGCAGATTCTTATAAACTTCTTTCTAGAGAAGAAGAAATAAAAATTGCAAGAATGGCGATATCTGGTGATAAAAATGCAAAAGAGACTTTGATTTATTCAAACATAAGATTCGTTATAAAAATCGCAAGAAATTATAAAGCTAAATATAATATAGCCCTTGAAGATTTAATACAGGCAGCTTTATTAGGTATGACAAAAGCTTTAGAAAAGTTCAATCCTGAAAAAAATATAAGATTTATTACCTTTGCTGTTTTCTATATAAAAGATGAAATTCTCAAGGAATGCAATTATATGGCTAGAACTATAAAATTATCAGAAGGCGGAATAAATAAGTTTAGAAGAATAAAAGAAATATCTAAAATCTATAGTATAGACATAAACACAGCTGAAGGACAAAAAAAACTTGCAGAAAAAATGACAATACCTTTTTGGCAAATAAAAAATATATTACAGGCAAATACTCCTGTTGAAAGCATTGATGCAAATATTGAAAATGATAAAAATGGAAACTTGTCACTAAAAAACACACTTTATGTAGAATCAAATGCAGAAAATTTTATTTTTATTGAAGACCTCAAAAATGGAATAAAAAATGCTATAAAAGATAAAAATGACAGACTTATAGTCAAAATGAAATTAGGACTTGATTGTAACAAAATATCAGAAAGAGAAATTGCAAAATATCTTACAAAAATAAATAATAAAAAGATAAGTCATACAACTGTAAATAATAGATACAATCGTTGTATAGAGATATTAAAACATTCTAGATTTATGCAGGGTTATGAAGATTTCTTTTATGCAGCTTAAAAACAAATATTATAAGGAGAATTATAAAAATGCTTTTTCTTACATATGAATATGCTAAAAAAGATTTATATAAAAGAGCTAATTATTCAGAACTTCAGATGCTAGCTCTTTCATATCTATTTTTTAAAACAAAAAAAGAAAATTGGTACACAAATAAAACAATTTCAGAAAATGAAAAAGTAAAACAGCTGCTTGATATATACCAAACAAAAGAAATCACAAATCAAGCAATAAAAGATTTCATATTAAAAGAACTTGAATCTAAAAAAGAAGATAATATAAGTATTATTCTAAAGACACTTGAATCTACAACAATAGAAAGCATTATAGAAAATATGCAGTTTTCTATAGAAAAAAAAGAAGTAACTCCAGACAGTATTAGTAAACTTTGTACAAAACTTTTAGACATAAAAGAAAAAGATAGTTTAGTAGATTTCTTCTCTGGATCTTGTAATTTTTTATATACAGCGAGCTTAGAATCAAAGGCAAAGAATTATATTGCAATAGACAAAAATAAAAATATAGAAGCCCTATCAGCCATAAAAAACGAAATATTAGGCAACAGACTTTCAAATGAAGATTTAAAAATCTACAATCAAGATATATTCAATTTACCCAAAAGCTTTTCTTTCTCAAAAGGTTTTTGTGACATGATATATATTACTCATGATTTTCAATCTGATTATCTGAGAAACTATGTAAAAAAAAGAAAAGAAACTTTTGCTGATAAAAATTCCTATATAATGCACTACATAATTTCAAAACTTGAAAAACAAGGAACAATGATATTCTGTCTCCCTCCAGGAACTGTAACAACCAGACCTTTTATAGATATAAGAAACTATCTTATAGAAAACAAATTATTGAAAGCTGTAATATCAATGCCAAGACATCTTTACTCCTACACAGCCATTTCAACAAACCTTGTAATTATAAGCAAAGAAGAAAATGAACATGTAATGTTTGTAAATGCAGAAAATATATCAACAGGAATAAAAAGAAATCTTTACACATTAACCGAAACAGATATTAACAATATTTACAATTTATATAAAAACGAAAATGGAAAGTTAAGTAGAAAAATAGCTTTGTCAGAAATAAAAAAAGCTAATCTTGATTTTACGCCAGCAAGATATCTTGAATCTTTAAAAGTTGACTTTGGAAATATAAAAGAATATAGAAAGTTAGGCTCTTTATGCACAATAACAAGAGGCATACAAATTCCTTCTTCCAAATTAGATGAAATTATATCTCCTGTAAAAACAAAATACCAATATCTTAACTTAAAAAATATTATAAACAATAAAATAGCGGATACAATGCAATATCTAGAATTAAAAGAAGATTCAAAGGAACTATATAAATATAGTAAATACAGCTTGAAAGAAAATGATATTTTACTTCCTATGGTTGTAACAAATCCTATCAGATGTGCACTTGCAGAAAACATAGAAGATAAATGCATTATAGTAGCAAGTAATTTATATATAATAAGATTAAATACAAATATTGTAAAAGCTAAATATATAAAGATTTTATTCGAATCACCACAAGCTTTAGATATATTCAGGCAATTCAGCAATGGAACTGTAATGCAAAGTATAAGCGTAGAAATGTTAAAAGAATTAGAAATTCCAATGCCAAGTATAAAAGAACAGGAAAACTTCCTTGAAAAATATGAAAAACTTGAAAAAGAGGAAAATCAACTTCTAACAAGAATAGAAAAAATAGGCGAAGAAAAAGCCTGCTTATTAGAAAGCTTCCTGAATTAATAACATAATTCTTACATTAAACATCTTGCAAGACTTGCAAAATTACCGTAATGTATGCCCATGTCTAGCAAAGGCTAGCAATTAGATACAAACTTACAGGAGTTTTTTATGGCAGACGCAACATTCGAAGCAAGAGTAAAAGAAGCATTGGAAAACTTTCGTCCAGGACTTCAGGCTGATGGTGGAGATATGGAATTCCTCAATATAGATGAAAACAACAATGTACATCTCCGCCTTATTGGAGCATGTGGAAATTGTGAAATGGCTACAATGACAATAAAAATGGGACTCGAACGTTACCTAAAAGAAGTTGTGCCAGAAGTTGGCGAAGTAATTCAGGAAGCATAAGATTTGCCATTACCATTCTTACCAGTATGCCGTGAAGATTTAGACGAACGCGGCATAAAAGAAGTAGATTTCGTCTTTGTATCAGGAGACGCATATATCGACCATGCAACATTTGCGGCTGCGTTGCTTGGTCGACTTCTTGAATCTCATGGATACACAGTAGCTATTCTTCCTCAACCAGACTGGAAGAATAAAGAAGCCTTCATGGAATTCGGCAGACCAAAACTTGGATTTCTTATAAGTGCCGGAGCCATGGACAGCATGGTATCAAACTATACAGCTAATAACAAACCTAGAAGTGAAGATGTATATGCACATGGTGGTGTTGCAGGACACAGACCAGACAGAGCTTTAATTGCATATATTTCAAAGATTCGTGAAGCCTACAAGGGAGTTAATATACTTGTAGGAGGCATAGAAGCAAGTCTAAGACGAACAAGTCATTACGACTACTGGTCAAATACAGTAAAGCGTTCAATATTACTCGATTGCAAAGCAGACCTTTTAATGTACGGAATGGGAGAACATTCTATACTTGAAATAGCAGAACAACTAAAAGCTGGAATACCTGCAAGAGCTATTCGTAATGTAAGGGGAACTTGCTGGTTCACAGGTAAAAAGAGTGAACTTCCTCCTTATGTAGAAGCATTACCAGAATATGTAAAAGCTTATGAAGAAGGAACTGCAACAGAAGGAAAAGTTGCAACAGCAACAAATGCAAATGCAGAAAATCAGAAACTTACAAAAGTAGCTGTTGCATGTGCTGATGTTCCAAAAGAAATAGCACTTATGCTTCCTTCTTTTCAAGATATAAGCAAAAACACATTACAAAGCAAAGAACTTTTTGCCCGCTCTTATCTAGTACAAGAACAAAATGCAGATGCATTAAACGGACATATTCTTATAGAACCTGCCGACAGCAGATTTGTAGTGCAAGAGCCAGCTTCTCTTCCTCTTACAACAGAAGAAATGGATAAACTCTACGAATTACCTTTCACAAGAAAATGGCACCCTATGTACGATAAAAAAGCCGAGAATGGTAAAACTGGGGTACCAGCAATAAGTGAAGTAAAGTTTAGCCTTGTAAGTTCAAGAGGTTGTTTTGGAGCTTGCAGTTTCTGTGCCATAACATTTCACCAGGGAAGAAGAATACAGGCAAGAAGTCATGAAAGCCTTTTAAAAGAAGCAACACTTATAACAAAAGACCCTGATTTCAAAGGTTATATTCATGATGTAGGAGGTCCTACAGCAAACTTCCGTCATGACGCATGCCCTTATCAGGAAAAAAGGGGAGCTTGTCCAAACCGTGATTGTATGGGAACAAACCCTTGTCCTAATGTAAAAGTAGACCACACAGAGTATGTTGAACTTTTACAAAAACTAAGAAATTTACCAGGGGTAAAAAAGGTATTCATAAGAAGTGGAATAAGATTTGACTATCTTATGATGGATAAAGACAAGTCATTTTTCTATGAACTTTGTAAACATCATATATCAGGACAATTAAAAGTTGCTCCAGAACATGCAAGTAACAGTGTACTTCGCCTCATGAGAAAAAGTACACATAAAGTATACGAAGAATTTTCTGAAGAATATGCAAGAATAAATAAAGAACTTAATCTGAAACAATATCTTGTCCCATATTATATTGCAGGACACCCAGGAGCAGGATTGAAAGAAGCTATTGAGGTTGCTTTATACCTAAAGAAAACAGGCTTTGTACCAGACCAGGTACAGGATTTCTATCCAACACCAGGAGGTCTTGCAACTTGTATGTACTATACGGGATTTAATCCTCATGAACAAACAGAAGACGGTCATCTAGAAGCCGTTTATGTAGCAAGAGGCGGACATGAAAGGAGACTTCAGAGAGCTTTATTACAATTCAATAAACATGAAAATGCTCCGCTTGTAAAAGAAGCTCTTATAGAAGCAGGACGTCAAGACCTTATAAAGGTACTTTGTCCTAAAAGTTCTAAAAGATAGTCAAAAACTAAAGTTGAACTGTACTGATTAAAATTCTATAATGAAAAAGTAATCTTTTTGGAGGTACTATGAAAAAGTTACTAAAAAGTTTTACTATTGCTCTTTCAGCAATAGCATTACTCACAAGCGCACAGGCTGCACCAAAAGCAGTAACACGTGACCCAAATGCAGAATATAAGCTCGTTGTTTTGCATACAAATGACCACCATGGAGCAGTTCTTGCTAAAGACGGAAAAGGTGGACTTGCAGAAAGAGCTACATTTTTAAAACAGGTTCGTGAAGCAAACAATGGAAAAGACTTCCTTATCCTTGATGCTGGAGATGTAAATACAGGTACAGCTATATCAAATATGTTTGATGCAGAGCCTGACCTCAAAGCATACGATGCAATGGGATATGAAGCTGTAACATTTGGTAATCATGAATTTGACGGTTCACTTGCAAAATTGCAGTCTCAGATGGCAAAAACATCTTTTCCTTGGCTTAGTGCAAATATCGTTACAAACAAGGGTTACAAAAACAAGAATAAGTATTCAAAAGCAACAAAACCTTCTAAGGGATATCTTGGAAAGCCTTATATCATAAAAAACTATGAAGGTTATAGAGTAGGTATATTCGGACTTACAACACTCCGTACACTCGTTATTGCAAGCCCTGACCAGAGCCTTACATTCAAAGATGAAATTGAAACTGCAAAGGAAATGGTAGATACACTACGCAATAAAGAAAAGTGCGATATCGTTATTCTTCTAGGACACCTTGGTGATGTTCAGGAAACAGAAACACAAAACACTTCTATAAAAGTTGCAGAAAATGTTTCTGGTATTGACCTCATCATTGATGGACATTCACATTCATACTTCGAAGAAGCAAAAGTTGTAAATGGAACTCCAATCGTAACAGCTAACGAATGGGGAAAATACATGGGTAAAGCTGATTTTACAATCAAAAATGGAAAGGTTGTAAAATTTGACTGGATGCCAGTAGCTATTACAACAGAAGACTACACTCCTGATGCAGAAGTAGAAGCTATCTTAAAGCCATATGTAGACAAAGCAAACGCATCATTAAAAGATGTTGTTCTTAAGACTACAGCTCCTTTCGAATTTGGTGCAAAGCTTACTCGCTATCAGGAAATGGCAAGTGGTGACTTCTTAACAGATGGAATGGTAGCTTACTTAAAGACAACAGGTGTTGAAGTAGACGGAGCTATCACAAATGGTGGCGGAATCCGTGCAGCACTTCCACAGGGAGATGTTACAAAAGAAGCTATCATGACAATGCTTCCATTTGAAAACTATGTTTATGTTATTACTCTCAAGGGTTCTGATGTTGTAGAATTATTCAACTTCATTGGAACAATCAAACAGGGAGCAGGTGCATTTGCACAGGTTTCAAAAGACATCAAGTACACAATTACTTATGATGCAGAGGGAAATGGAACAATGAGCAACCTTACAATAAAAGGACAGCCTATTGACCCTAACAGAACATACCGTTTTGCAACAAATGATTACATGGCAAAGGGTGGAGATGGATATGTAGTATTTACAAAGTCTATCGATACATACAATAGCTCAATGCTTCTTAGCGATGTATTTATTGAATATGCAAAAACTATAAAAGATAGCGTAACTCCAACAACAGACGGAAGAATTACTGTTATCGGTGGAAAACTCCCAGAGTAATTAAAACTTAGGATAAAATAATTTTCCATTATAAAAGGGATATTCTATTCTTTATTAAAGAAAAGAGTATCCCTTTATTTTTACGCATATATAAAAATCAGTATAATTTATAAAAAACTCTCGTTAACATAAACTTTCAATAGAACAATAATTCAGATAACTTTTTAAGTTGACAAATATGTAAAATATGTATAAGGTAAGCGAAAGATAAGTCTTTACAGGAATAAACGGGGAAAAATGACATATATAATCAAAAAACTGCTCATTTTGCTAGTTACTCTTTTCCTCATTTCTATAGTAACATTTGCAGCCTTTCATATAATCCCTGGAGATCCAGCTTTATTAGTATTAGGAACAGAAGCTACAGACGAACAAATTCAAAGACTTCATGAACAACTAGGGATAGATAAACCGCTTCAAGAACAATATACATCTTGGATATCAGGACTTTTTCATGGCGATATGGGTATATCCATAAAATACCAGAAAAGTGTAGCGGAATTATTGAAAGGTCGTCTGTCTATAACTCTTGCAATGGGACTAATGTCAATAATATTAATACTTATATGTGGAATAACAATAGGTATTTATTCAGCAAAAAAAGATGACCGACCAATACTAAACTTTATTACAATGCTTGGCATTTCAGTTCCGAATTTTTATTTAAGCATAATAATGATTTGGCTTTTTGGACTTGTCTTACATATCTTTACACCTGGAAAATATATTAGTTTCAAAGAAAATCCTATTCAATTTTTTCGTTACATGATATTTCCAGTCTGCACTATATCAATTCCTGAAATATCAATATTAGTAAAATATGTTCGTACCGCAGTATTAAATGAAAGTAGAAATGGTTATGTAAGAACTGCAAGAAGTAAAGGAAATACAGAAAGTGCAATACTTTACAAGCATATATTAAAAAATGCAATTGTAGCTGTAATCCCATTAATAGGAATGATAGCTGGCAGTGTCTTTTCAGGTTCCATAATAGTAGAACAAATATTTGGTATTTCTGGAATAGGAAGACTTTTAATATCTTCTGTAACTTCAAGAGATTTTCCTCTGACACAAACACTCGTACTTTATATAGCAGCAATAGTTGTTACAATAAATTTTTTTGTAGACATAATCGTACAGATTATTGACCCTAGAATAAGGATAAAAAGCTAGCCTAATTAAAAGGATAAAATAAAGAAATGCTGTTGAAGAAAAGAAATATAGAACTGAAAATAGGACTTTTTCTTGTTTCAATAATACTTATACTTGCAATAATAAGTTTCTTCTACACACCTTATGGTATAAACGACATGGACATAAGCCAGCGTGATTTACCCCCATCTCTAAAGCATTTAGCCGGTACAGATAAATTTGGAAGAGACATATTTAGCCGCTTAATGGTAGGTTCTAGGTTTACACTTATAACAGCATTTGCAACAGTATTATCAAGCACAATTATAGGAACTGCCATTGGTCTTTTCAGTGGCTATGTAGGTGGAATAATAGACGAAGTTATAATGCGTTTTGTAGATGCTATTACATCTTTTCCAGGAATTCTTACAGCTTTAATAATAGTCACTGTAATGGATTATGGAAAATATACAATCATACTAGCTTTATGCATTATGTTTATTCCAAGTTTTACAAGAATTGTAAGAATGAGTGTTTTACAATATAAGGAATCTGATTTTGTAAAATACTACAAAACTTTTGGAGCATCTTCTTTAAGACTTGTAATAGTTCACATATTGCCAAATATAATTCCTATGCTACTTTCATCTATCGTAATAGGCTTATCAAATGCAATATTAGCAGAATCCAGCATGAGTTATTTAGGTTTAGGTATTCAACCTCCAACACCTAGTTGGGGCTGGATGCTTAATGAAGCTCAAAACACAATATTCAAATCCCCTTGGTATGCTATATCAACAGGATTTTTGATAATAGTAACCATAGCGGGCTTTAACTGCATAGGCGAAGGTTTAAGAAAGATATACAAATGACATCTAAACTGCCATTAAAACGCAAGCGGAGAACTGACATGAACTTTGTATTACAAGTAAAGAACCTATCTATAGATATAAAAGCAGAGAAAAATTATACCGCTGTAGACCATATCAATTTTGATATAAACGAAGGTGAGATTGTAGGAATAGTTGGTGAATCAGGTTGCGGAAAAAGTCTTACAGCACTTTCTATAATGGGCTTACTTTCAAAAAACGTTGAAGTTTCTGCTGGAAATATAATTTTTAACCAAAAAGACTTATTAGCTCTTCAAAAAAAGGAAAGACAAGCCATTTTCGGAAAAGATATCTCAATGATATTCCAAGAACCTATGACATCTTTAAATCCATTAATGAAAATTGGAAAACAGATAGAAGAAGCCCTTTCTTTACACACAAACCTTGATAAAGAATCTAAAAAGGAATATGTAAAAAATGCACTTCTAAAAGTAGGATTATCTGAAGCTGAAAAAATAATGAAAAGTTATCCATTTGAACTTTCAGGTGGTATGCAGCAAAGAGTCATGATAGCAATGGCAACTATATGTAATCCCAAATTATTAATAGCTGATGAACCAACAACGGCTTTAGATGTAACAACACAAACTCAAGTTTTACAGCTTTTAAAAAAGATAAATACAGACTACCATACTTCAATTCTCTTTATATCTCATGATGTTGGAGTTATAAAACAAATATGCGACAGAATAATAGTAATGTATTCTGGGCAAATTGTAGAAATTGGAAAAACAAGAGATATTCTTGAAAATCCTCTACATGAATACACAAAAGGACTTTTAAACTCTATTCCCTTGAGAAAAAGAAAGGGAAAACCACTTGAATGCATACCAGGACGAGTCCCTGCTATAACAGAAAAAAGATTAGCATGTCAATTTGCACCTAGATGTAAAAAAGCAAATGTTTTATGTTTTGCACAAGTTCCAGAACGCATAGAAAAAACAACTGGACACTATGTAAAATGCCATGAAGCCCAGAAAGAGATAAACTATGACAGAACATAATAATATCCTTGAAATAAAGAATCTGAATACTGGATACAGCAACAGAAAAAAGATATTCAGAAAAAGCAGCAGCGAAAAAATACTTAAAAACATTTCTTTAGATATAAAAAGGAATGAATTTTTTGGGCTTGTAGGCGAATCAGGTTGTGGAAAATCAACTCTTGCAAAATCGATATTAGGACTTTTACCTTTTGAAGGTTCTATTACCGTAAATAACATGAAATACAGCCACAAGACACGCATGGATTTTACTAAACAAGTACAAGCTGTATTACAAGACCCTTTATCTGCATTAAACCCGCATAAAACAATAGGCTTTACAATGGAAGAGCCTCTTAAAATACACCATATAGGAAATAATGCAGAAAGAAAACAACTTGTAAATGAAATGCTTGCAAAAGTAGGATTAGATAAATCATTTGCCTCAAGATATCCTATAGAACTTTCAGGCGGACAACGGCAAAGAGTCTGTATCGGAGCTTCTTTAATGCTTCAACCCAAATTATTGATAGCAGATGAAGCAATATCAGCACTAGACGTTTCTATTGGTTCTCAGATATTAAATCTTTTCCAAGAATTGCATTCACAAATGGAACTTTCACTTCTATTCATATCTCACAATATAAATGTTGTATATTACCTCTGTGACAGAATAGCTGTAATGTACAAAGGACGAATAGTAGAATTAGGGACTGCAGAAGAAATATGTAACAATCCACAACATCCATATACAAAACTTCTAATGTCAGCAGTTCCAGACATAGAAAATCAAAATCAAGCCATAGAAATTGGAAATGATTATGATTCTATAACCAAAATAACTACATCAAATATTTCAAGGGAAGCATGCAGCTTTAAAGATAGATGTCCTTATAAAAGTTCAATGTGCGATGGACAGCCATCTTTAAGAAATATTTCAAAAGAAAATGAAGAACATTTTGTCCGTTGCCACAACATAGGACTTCAATAAATAAAGCAAAAAAATCCAGAAAAAAAATAACTGGATTAATATATATTAATTAGGAGAAAGAAATGAAAAAGGTTAGATTCTCATTACTTTTTGCAATGGTTGCTTCTATAGCATTTTTTAGCTGTGGTTCAAATGACAAGACAGAATCAAAAAAGAATGCTAACACAACTGAGCTTTCAAATGCAAGTTTACAAGAAGGAGGAGAACTTGTTTTTGGCTCTGCAACAGAACTCAATAATTTCAATCCATTCGACAGCATTACAGCTGATGTTAGAGGCATTAACTTCAATATCTTTGAAGGTCTTGTAAAAGTTTCAACAGACGGAACTTTTAAACCTGCTATTGCAGAAAGCTATACAATATCAGATGATGCCACTACATACACATTTAAAATTAGAAAAAATGTAATATTCCACAATGGAAAAACTCTAGATAAAAATGATGTGTTGTACTCAATCCAGAAAGCAAAGGATTCAGGATTTGCAGGATATAAAGAAATAAAAGACTTTACTTTTACAGATGATGATACACTTGTAATAACTCTAAATGCAGCAAATGCAAGCTTTATTCCTTACCTTAGCAATGCCATTGTACCAGCAGATAGTACAAATCTAGAACTTTCTCCAATAGGAACAGGTCCTTTCAAGTTCTCTGAATATGCTGAACAAAATTATATAAAACTTACTAAGAATAATGAATATTGGGGAGAAAAAGCACATCTTGATAGTGTTACTGTAAAATTTATAGCAAGTCAGGCAGACCTTGTAATGAGCTTTCAATCTGGCAGCATAGATGGATTTAGTGCAGAAGCAGGAACAGTAATGCAGCTTGATGAAAAAACATTAAACAAGTACCAGTCAAACTCAAATGCTGTACAGCTTTTAGCTTTAAATAATGCAGTAAAGCCATTCGATGACGAAAGAGTAAGACAAGCTTTATGCTATGCAATAAATAGAAAAGAAATTATTGATAGCGTAAATTATGGCTATGGAATACAGCTTGGAAGCGGACTTATTCCAGCACTTACAAAATATTATGATGATAGTCTTGCTTCAACTTATGAAACAGATATAGAAAAAGCAAAAGAACTTCTTGCACAGGCAGGTTATACAAACGGATTTAAATTCTCTATCACTGTACCAAGTGTATATACGGTACATGTAGATACAGCAGCAGTAATTGTAAATCAACTTGCAAAAATAGGCGTAACTGCAGAAATAAAGCTTGTAGACTGGGCAACATGGCTTTCAGGCGTTTACAAAGGAAGACAGTATGATGCAACAATCATTTCATTAGACGGTCCTTTAGCTTATCCAACAGCCTTCCTTTCACGCTACACATCAACAGCAGGAAATAACTTTGTAAACTTCAAAAGCTCATCTTATGATGAAGCTTACAACAAAGCAATATCTACTATTAACGAAGATGAAAAAGTACAATTCTTCAAGGAAGCTCAAAAAATCTTGAACAAAGAAGCTGCAAGTGCATTTATTCAGGATATTTCAGAATTTACTGTATATAACAAGAAATTTGAAGGATATGCAGGTTATCCTCTTTATGCCAGAGATTTCAGTGCTGTACATATGGTAAAATAATGATAGAATATAGGGCACATGAAAACTGTAATTGTCGGAGGCGGCTTAACAGGTGTACAACTTGCAAAGCGTCTTATCAATCAAAAAGATGATGTCATTCTTATAGAAAATAACGCAGAAACTGCCAGACATCTTACCAACAGACTAAATTGTACTGTACTGCAAGAAGACGGTAATAATCTCGATACACTAGAGAAAGCCGGCATACAGAAAGCTGATGCCCTAGTATGCGTCACAAGCAGCGATGAAGTAAATATGATTACATGCTCGCTTGTTGACGCTGTTTATCCTCACATATTAAAAATAGCCCGAGTAAGAAATTATGCCTACTATACAAATACTGCAAATGCATCCAGGCAACATGCAGAAACATTAGACGGCAAGCACCGTCCTTTTTACGGCATTGATTTCATGGTACATCCAGATGTCGAAGCCGCAGCTTCAATATTAAAAGCAGTAGAACATGGAGCTGTAACAGACATACTTACATTTGACAATTCTTCTTATGAACTAAGCCGTATAACTGTAGAAAAAGACAGCAAAATGGCAGGACAAAGTATTAACAATGTCCGTACCTTAACAGATAAGCTTTTCAGTGTTTGCTATGTAGAAAATGATACAAAAGCCTTTCTTCCCTCTGGAAAAGACGTAATAAACGCAGGTGATATAATCGGAGTTTTAACAAAACAGGAAAATATATCTACAATTCTTGAACTTTGTGGAAACAAAACAAAATCATTCAAAAAAATAGCTCTGGTAGGTGCGGGCAGAATAGGAACACTTGTAGCAAAAGCTTTACTTGCAAGAAAAAAATCAACTACAAATATTTTTGGTAATATGCTCGAACCTTTGCATAAAAAAGCAAGTATTTTTACAATAATCGATAGTGATGATGAAAAAACAAAAGAAGCTAGTGCACAATTCAGCAATGCAAAAGTTCTGTGTGGAGATATAACAGATGAATCCTTCATACAGGAAGAAGGCATAGACCAATATGATTTAGCTATTTGCACAACAACAAACCATGAACTAAACATGATTGTTTCTGCATACTTAAAATCAATAGGAGTAAAAAGAACTATATCGGTAGTTTCAAGCTCTACATTTGAAAACATAGCCAAAAATATTGGTGTAGATGTTGCAATACCTATTAGAGAGGCAGTTGCCGACAGCATTATCGGGCACCTCAGAGGAAAAGCTATAAGAGGAATACATTCAGTATCAGGCGGCGAACTTGAAACAATAGAATGTGAACTTCCGGCTAAATCTAAGATTTGTGGAAAAGCTCTTTGGCAAGTAGCAGCTCCAGGAACATTTCTTGTCCTTCTTGTAAAAAAGGCAGGTGAAAACCATTATATGATTCCTGTCGGAAACACAATTTTAGGAGAAGGTGACCGAATTGTCCTAATAACAACAGCAAAATCAAATCAAAAAACTTTAAGCATATTCAACGGAGAATAATTGCATGACCAGCGTTGTAAAAATTATAGCCGCAATACTTTCAATTGTATCTATAACTTTCATATTGCCTGTTTCAGTAGCCCTTTATTACAAAGAATATAATACAATAAAAGCTTTTCTTATACCTCTTATCGTTACAATAGCTATAACAACAATTATATTTATTGCCACAAGAAATAAAAAAATAAAATTATCTTTTAGAAGCAGCTATGTTGTAGTAGCTTTATCATGGACTTTAACAGGTATATTTGGTTCTATTCCTCTTTTTTTAAGTGGAACGATTACAAATATACCAGCTGCAATATTTGAAAGTGTAAGCGGATTTACAACAACAGGAGCAACTGTAATAAATGAAATAGATAACCTTCCTAAAAGCATAAATGTATGGAGATGTCTTGAACACTGGCTTGGAGGAATGGGAATAGTTACATTAACAGTTGCTTTACTGCCACTTATTGGAGTTGGAGGCTTTCAACTAATAAAGGCAGAAACAACAGGCCCTGAAAAAGGTAAAGTTACTCCTAAAATAGCATCAACTGCAAAAGTACTTTGGTTTATCTATTTAGGAATGACACTGGTACAAATAATATTATTAAAACTTGCCGGCATGAATATTATAGATTCTATATGTCATGCATTTGCAACATTAGGAACAGGCGGTTTTTCAACTAAAAGTGCAAGTATAGGTTATTATAACAGTACAGCAATAGATATAATTTGCACGATATTTATGTTTCTTGCAGGAATAAATTTTAGCCTGTATTTTTACATATTCACAGGAAAATTCTATGAATTAAAAACTAATAGTGAATTTAAAGCCTATCTGCTTATTTTTATTACAGTAACAATACTCGTTACAATTTCTATAAAACCAATTTACGGTTCCATTCTAACGGCCTTAAGATACAGCTCTTTCCAGGTAGCTTCAATTATAACTACAACAGGATTTGCCACAGCCGATTACACAACATGGCCTTCTGCAGCACAAGTATTAATATTCATACTATTCTTTATAGGAGGTTGTTCTGGCTCCACGGGAGGTGGTATAAAAGTTGTGCGTTGGGTAATACTAAGTAAGCAGGTAAGTAATGAAATGAAAAAAGCATTACACCCACATGGAGTATATTCTCTTAGACTCAATGGACAGGCAAGTGGTAAAGGAATAATTTTAAGTGTTGCCTCTTTTGTATTCCTTTATCTTACAATGGTAATAATATCTACGATTATAGCTTCCTTCTTTGGCATGGAATTTCTTACATCTTTTACAGCATCTCTTTCAATGGCTGGTAATATAGGACCTGCATTTTCTTTATTGGGACCTTCTTATACTTGGGCAAATGTACCATCTATAATGAAAATTATATATAGCTTTGAAATGCTTGCTGGTCGTCTTGAACTTTATACCATGCTAATTTTCTTTTTACCTGATTTCTGGAAAAAGTAAGTCTAAAGAGCTATAAAATCCAAAGCCTCTAATGAATCAGCTTTTAGTAAATCTATATAGTTATTTCCATTAACCATATAAACTGTAAGTTTTTTAAAAGTCCATTCATTAGAAGTTTTTGTGGCATCAACATGAACCTCTGCATCACCATTTTTTCCAGTTAGAGTATAAGAAAAGCTCGCGTTACCAGTTCCATTAGTCATATTTATAGAACCATTAAAAATTCCCTTTCTCTTAAAATCTTCTCCAAGATAGTCCATAATTTTAGAATTTGCTTTTATC
>JAILNT010000040.1 GCA_024691265.1 Treponema sp.
TAAGATTAAGATTTGAATCCACCTCGCTATAACTAACTCGATCACTATACTGATACATGACTTCTCCTTAAAGCAAATCTGTTTTTGTAAAAAAAAAGACCTAAGCCCTTGCTTAAGTCTTAAAATATGCCGGAAAAGAGACTTGAACTCTTACGTCATTGCTGACAAAGGATTTTGAGTCCTTCGTGTCTACCATTCCACCACTCCGGCGTATGTTGCTACTATATCAGAATCTATTTTTTTATGCAAGAGCTTTATTAACAAAAGCCTGCATTTTTAATTAAAAGTTCAAAATCTTTAATACGAGTTTACAAAGAACATATAAATATCCCTCATAAACTCGTATTTATTAGATATTATTGAACAGCACTCTGACTACTTACAAGACACATCCATTCAGCTTCTGCACACAAGGTATCGCCAACATAAGCTTTACCACTCTGGCATACCATATGAGCACTTACTCTCATATTTGTAACTTCCATGCGTACTGTATCACCTGGTCTAACCTGATGACGGAATTTAACCTTATTCACAGTTCCCAAAAAGAACAAAGAATCACCAGGTAAAATATTTTGATAGCGGAGTGCAGCTCCTCCAGCCTGTGCCATTGTTTCAATAAGAATAACACCTGGTACTACAGGGTACTGAGGAAAATGACCTTTAAAAAAGAAATCTTCATCAGTAAATTTTCTTAAAGATACACTTCCCTTCTCATCGCAACTTTCTATAGAATCCACAAATAAAAATGGCTTTCTATGAGGCAACAAGCTTTCAATATCAGTTGTTAAAGGCATTTACTACTCCTAGTCTGTAACTTTCTTGAGAACAAGAACACCATTGTGTCCACCAAATCCGAATGTAGCAGTCATAGCACAATCGATTGGCATTTCAATTCCCTTGTTAGGAGTATAATCCAAATCACAACCACCCTCAACATCAACATTATCAAGATTGATTGTAGGAGGAACAAAACCATTCTTAATAGCTAAAGCAGTAATCATTGCCTCAATAGCACCAGTAGCACCAAGACAATGTCCTGTCATACTCTTTGTAGAAGAGATATGGAGCTTCTTTGCAGCTTCACCGAAAGCATTATGCAACATCTGAGTTTCACCGCTGTCATTAAGATGTGTAGATGTTCCGTGTGCATTGTAATACTGAATATCTTCAGGCTTTACATTTGCATCTTTCATAGCAAGAGTCATAGCACGTGCACCCTGAACTCCATCAGGATTTGGGCTTGTAAGGTGATAACCATCTGTAGTTCCACCATAACCTGCTATTTCTGCATAAATCTTTGCTCCACGAGCCTTTGCATGTTCATACTCTTCAAGAACAAGAATAGCACTTCCTTCACCCATTACAAAACCTTCACGGTCTTTATCGAAAGGACGACTTGCTTTTGTAGGGTCATCAACATATGACTTACTCAAAGTCTGCAATACATCAAAAGCAGCAATTGCATAACCATTGATTGTAGATTCAGCACCACCAGAAAGACATACATCTGCTCTACCACTTCTAATCTGGTCTAATGCATCACCAATAGCATCTGTACCAGAAGAACAAGCTGTAGATACAGTATGTGTAGTTCCATGTAAACCAAACTGCATACAAATATTACCAGCAGCTTCATTTGGAATGAGTTCTGGAATTGTCATTGGAGGAACACGCTTAAAATCACTCTTGTAATAGCGGATACAACCATCTTCTGTTACTTCAAAACCACCAATACCAACTCCAATATAAATAGGAGCTTCTGCAAGAACATCTTTATTGTCCTTCAAGCCACTATCTTCAAGAGCCATTTTTGCAGCAGCAACAGCATACTGAGTAAAGCGAGCCATCTTACGTGCATCTTTTGCATCCATATAATCAGCAGCCTTAAAATCTTTAACTTCAGCAGCATACTTTACATTAAAATTAGTTGTATCAAAGTGAGTAATAAGACCAAGACCACTTTTTCCGTTCTTGATACCTTCCCATGTTGCTTCTACTGTATTTCCAAGAGGAGTAACTGCTCCCATACCTGTTATAACAACTCTTCTCATATTATTCTCCTTTAATCTAAACTTCTAACTTAAGAGGGTTAAGCACCCATTCCACCATCAACACCAATAACCTGACCTGTTATATATGTTGACATATCACTAGCAAGGAACAAAGCTGCATTTGCAACATCTTCCGGCTTTCCAGCTCTTTTCAAAGGAATTGTTGAAAGCCATGCTGTCTTAGCTTCTTCATTTACAACTTTAGTCATATCTGTTTCAATAAAGCCTGGTGCAATACAATTTACACGGATACCGCGGCTACCAACTTCTTTTGAAAGACTTTTGCTGTAAGCAATAAGTCCACCCTTACTTGCAGCATAATTAACCTGTCCACCCTGTCCATGAATACCAACAATAGAAGACATATTAATTATAGAACCTGCTCTCTTTCTAAGCATGTCATTTGAAATAATCTGAGAGATAAGGAATACACTTGTAAGATTTATTCTAATTACATCGTCCCAATCAGCTTTCTTCATGCGAAAACTCAATGTATCACGTGTAATACCAGCATTATTTACAAGAACATCAAAACCTTTACTTTCTTCAAGAGCTGATTTTACAACAGATGTCAATTCATCTGCATTACCTACATCAGCACAGATTTCATGAAATACTGTATTATGATTTTTTGCAAACTCTTCAAGTTCTGACTTTGCAGCACTAGGCTTTGAACAAAGACCCCAAACTTCAGCTCCCTCTGCAAGGAAAGCTTCCACAACCTTACGTCCGATTCCACGAGAGGAACCTGTAACCAATGCCTTTTTATTTTCAAGTAACATGGATATTTGAACTCCTTTGAATTAAGGGTGTATAAAAATTAGAGAGTATTTAATGTCTCTGCTGTATTTACAGGTGTTGAAGTCCACTTCTCTCCAAATCCGCTATCACGCCATAAGCCGCTCAAAACTTTTCCAGGACCTGGTTCAAGAACTGTCCATTCGTTTTCAGTATCAGAAGTCATCATATCCCCAAGAACCTTTTCTTCATCTGTCCATCTTACACTATGAGTTAAATGAAGAACAGCACTCTTTTTTGCTTCTTCTCCACTTGTAACAATTTTACCAGTTACATTACTGAAAAGAGTTATTTTTGGATTATTGAAAGTAACATCTTTAATAGCTTCTTCAAGACCATCAGCAGCCTTCTGCATAAGAGGGCTATGGAAAGGACCGGCAACAGCAAGTCTGATAGCTCTTCTTGCACCAGCTGCTTTACAAGCTTCTTCAGCTTTTTCAAGACCATCAAAAGTTCCTGAAATTACAGTCTGCTTAACACTATTAAGATTAGCAGCATAAGCATCACCACATTTTGCTGCGATTTCAGCAACCTGTTCAGGAGGCAAACCTATAATAGCACTCATTCCTGGTGCATGACCTTCATTTGCAGCTGCAATTTCTTCACAAACAGCCTGCATAATGCGACCACGCTTTTGAACAACTTTAATTACATCTTCAAAAGAAAGAACACCAGCAATATATAAAGCAGGGAATTCTCCAAGAGAAAATCCCATAGCAGCAGATGGCTCAATGCCTTTAGATTTCAACACAGCTGCAACAGCAAGACTACTTGCAGTTATTGCCATCTGGCTATTATCGCTACGGCTCAAAACATCTTTCTCTGTTTCCCACAACAGTTTAGGAATATCCTGTCCTGCAATTTCTGAAATCTGATTAATAACATTGAGAGCTTCTGGAAATGCATCACAAACATCTTTAATCATACCTGGTGCCTGAGCACCCTGTCCAGGAAATAAAAAAGCATATTTTTTAGCCATAGTAAAACTCCTATAAACGATATGTTTATATAAATGACAAAAGTTGTCAATCTGTCAATTTTGATATAAATATCATATCAGATTACAAGATAAAGTCAAGCTGCAAAAAAAAACCGAAGTGTTTCCACTCCGGCTTTTTAGTATTATAACGCTATTTTATTAAAGATTAGTGAAGGAGGTTGTTTGACTTAGCGTATTCAACACCCTTATCATTCCAATCTTTTCCACCCATCTTGTTGAATTCTGAAAGCCAAGTATCCCAGTTTTCTTTTGTAAGCTGACGAGCACCTGTCATGAATTCAGAAATACCCTGGTTCAAGAAGCGTTCAACATCTGCATTTGGCTTTGGCATACCGTTAACACCAGACTGTGGTGTCCAAGGATGCTGCTGCATTTCACGCAATACCTTCAAAGCAGACATTTCTTTCTTAGACTTAGCTGTTGTATATGTTGGGTAGCGAGAAGCCAATTCTGCATCTCCGTTATAGAATACCATATTGCGGAGCTGTGTAAGAGGCTGAATCTCTGGCTTTGAGTAACCCTTTGATTCATCAGGAAGACCCTTTACAACTGGAACCTTATTTTCGTCCAAAATGTAGTTTACACCTTCAACACCCCAACCAAGGAGGTAGTATCCTTCATCAGAAGACATCCATTCAAGCAATCTTGCGATAGCTTCTTTCTTGCCTTCCTGAGCAGCCTTTGCAGATACTGCATACATACGGTATCCAACCATATTTGTACCTACAGAAAGCTTTCCGTTAGGTCCCTTTGGAGGGTCGATAACAATCCATTCTCCGTTAGGGAAGTTTTCATCAAATGCCTTGTAGTTTGATTCTGCAGCGAAAGCAGCATTCTGCTCACGCATAATTCCGAATCTACCCTGCTTCCATGCAGCACGGAAGTCATCTTTCTGATATGCCAACCAGTTAGGGTCAATATATCCGCTATCATTAAGAGATTTTACCCAAGAAAGAGCTTCAAAATATTCTGGGCGTTCAACCTGAAGTCCAAGAGTGTTAGATTCCAAAGACCATGTACCAGCAATACCAAATGCACCCATTAAAGGATCAAAGCGGCGTCCGAGTCCTTCATTTGTTGCTGACTGTTCAAGATATCCACCGTATCCATAAGTATCATTCTTTCCATTACCATCTGGATCCTGCTCTGTAAATGCTTTCATAACAGCAGCAAAATCATCAGTTGTTACAGGTACCTGTAAACCAAGCTTATCCAACCAGTCTTTACGAATAAGAACACCTTCGTTCTTCTGGATTGAACCTGGCTGAGCGAATGCATAAGAATGTCCCTTGTATGTTGTGTACTTGCGAGAATCTGCATCGTACAACAACTTTGTGCGGTTAGGCATCATATCATACATATCATCTACAGGAGCCAAAAGACCCTGGTCAACAAGCTTTGTATAGTTTGTATCCTGAATGAATACTAAGTCTCCAAGGCTGTTTGCAGCTGCTGCAGCATTAACCTTAGCAACCTGATCTTTTTCAGATGAAGGAAGCATTGTAAGTTCAAGGTCAATATTCAACTTGTCTTTTACAATCTGATATACATTCCAATCTGCTGGAGGTGCACCTGCTTCTGTAACAGCAGCTCCATACCACAAAGAAATTTTTACAGGACCTTCTTCTTTTTTTGCAGCTTCCTTTTTCTCGCCACAAGAAGTAAGAAGTCCAGCACTAGTTAATGCAAGCACTGTTGCCGCCATTTTGAGCGTCAATTTATTCATATATTCTCCTTATAATAAGAACATTTATTAAAAGCACCATTAAACTTTTACCAGGCAGAAGCCTATATTCCCCAATCTGCCCGTATACTCAATTATAGTTTGAAGTGAAAGAATTTCCTTACTGCATTTTATAATTTTCCGACATTCATTTTATATTTGCCATACAAACTATTATAATATAAATCAATAATATTAAAACT
>JAILNT010000094.1 GCA_024691265.1 Treponema sp.
AGATAAAAGCTTGTATTTATCAAGTCCATTATCAGCATAGGCTGCTCCAACAGAAATATTTTTTGTTAAGTTATATTTTAATGTTGCACCCCAAGATAAATATGATGAGCAAGTATCGCTATCCCATGTCCACCATGCTCCGCTTGTATTATCGCTATCAGAAGAAGTGCCAGGAGCTGCAGCAACTTCAAAACAAAGACTTTCCACAGGCATTAAAGCTAATGCAATTCCAGCTCCAGAATCATTATAGTCAATTCCACTACCCTCTCTGTAATTCATCCATTTCTGACTTCCGACCTGACTAGGTAAAGCATCCATCCAATAACGCATATATTCACGATAAAGATGTTGCATCAAAGTTCCAACAGTTATTTTAGACCATGAAGTTGGCTTAAACCAGATAGAAGCTTTTCTTACAGTAATATCAGGCTTATCAGAACTTGTATCTCCATCTGTGTCGCCTAAACCATCTGTTGAATTGCTTGTATAAGTCCAGACAAAAGAAAGCTCTCCTCCAGCTTTCTCACCTCTTGCTGTAATAACACAAGCATCAGGGTCATATTGTCCCTGTTCATTTAATTCAATGAATCTAGTTGCAGCTCCTGTTCCTCCGTTTGCAACATTTCCTTCAAGATTTAAGTGTGCACTTACATCCAAAGAAAAAGATGGAATGCTTAACAAGGCAAACAATGATAGTAATGATAATCGTTTCATAAATACCTCCGAGTACAAAACGTTTGTCATAGATTTTTTATAAGTACACGAAAAATAAGGCTTAAAAGCTTTTATAATCCGCAATTACTTGAGTAATTTAAGAGATGAAAATATATTGTCCACTTGTTAATTTTATTGTTTCTTCGTCATCAAGCACGAAATATGCTGTGCAACCAAAAGGAATCGTTATTTGATATTTTATCTTGTCGTTTTTTTCATATTGCCAGGAAACTTCATAAAAACCGGAAGCTGTTTGAAGCTTACAGTCTACAAAATCAAGTCTTTTATCTATTTTTGCTTTTATTCGTATAGTCTTAAAGCCTGCATCTAGTGCCTTTATTCCACAAACTTCTTCATATAAAAAGGATACTATAGAGCCATAAGAATAATGATTAAGGCTATTCATTTCTTCTTTTTTTATAGTCCCGTCAGGTAAAACAGAATCCCAGCGTTCCCATATTGTACTTGCTCCAAGCTTAACGGAATAAAGCCAGCTAGGGTACTTTTCTCTAAGCAGTAAGTCATAAGCAAGATTCACATTTCCGCTTTCTGCAAGTGCATGACATATTATTGCATTTCCAACAAAACCAGTATTTAATGCTCCGTTATTTTCTTTTACCAGCTTAGAAAGTCTTACACCTTCCATTTCAATATTTTTCGATAGCGAAAAAACTATTGCAAGTGAAAGAGCTGTTTGAGTTTTTATCTTGCATAAACCATTTTTATCGAAATACTTTTTTAGAATTGCCTTTTTTATTTCTTCATAAAGTTCAGTGTATTTTTTTACATCAGCATCTTTTGAAAGTATTTTTGCAGCTTTAGAAACTATCTCAGCATTTTTTAGATAATAACAGCTTGCAATAAAAAGAGGTGCTGTAGCCCCGAAAGGACTTCCATCTTTACTATCTAAAGAAAGCCAATCAGCAAAATGAAAACCATCTTTTATTAAATGTTCTCCTCCTAAAGAGCTTTCTCTCTTATATTCATAATCAAGCCACATTTTCATTCCGTCATAGGCTTCTTCAAGAAAAGTTTTATTACCGGAATGGATAAAGGTATTCCAAGGAACTATAACAGCAGCATCAGCCCAGGGAGATGCCGCATATTCACTTATCATTCCCTTCTTTATTCTTGGAACTATATTTGGACAAGCTCCATCTATGAGTTTTTGTTCTGCCCTCATATCAAAGAGCCATTTTCTAAAAAATGCCAGCAAGTCCATATTATAAAGAGCAGTATTACTAAATATTTGAGCATCTCCTGTCCAGCCAAGTCTTTCATCACGTTGAGGACAATCTGTTGGCACATCCAAAAAATTATCTTTTTCACTCCAAAGTGCATTTTCAAAAAGTTTATTTACAAGACTGTTACCAGTTTTTATAAAACCTGTCTGGTCAATATCACTTCTTATGTGTAAAGCTTCAAAAACCGAAAAGCCATCGTTTTCTTGTAAAGCCCTCCAAGAGTCCTTTTCATTTTCTCTGCATTCTACTTTCATATAGCGGAAACCGAAAAAAGTAAAATGAGGTCTAACAGTTCTTTCTTTTCCATCTGAAATATAAATAAATTCCGCTTTTGCGGTTCTATAATTATCACGAAAAAAACAGCCTTTCTGCAAAATCTCACCGGCAGAAAGTTTTATCTCCATACCCCTTTTTGCATTAGAAAAAAAGCTTATAACGCCTGTTAAATTTTGACTGAAATCAAGAACACATTCTTTTTTAGGCGTATGAATAAAAATAGGATTTGAAAATCTTTCTTTTTCAATTATTGGCAAGGAATATCTATCTACCAATTTTCCAGCCTTTTCTGGAAAAGTTTCAGATACTTCATAATTTACAACATTTTCTAATTCAGCTTTTCTTTCATCGATAACT
>JAILNT010000095.1 GCA_024691265.1 Treponema sp.
TAAGAGCTATAAATAGTATAAGTTCTATTGATGTAAAGAAAAACGAAAAAGGAATAATAGACTATGCAAACTTTATAAATGTTCCTTTTAGAGTGTATTCAAAAAACGAGCTGAATAGTTTAACTGGAGAGTATTCTTCAAGTCCTTTTGTTATAAAAACAGTTGGAGTAGATTGTGTTTGTGAAAGAGCTTGTAACTATTCTGTATCTATAGATAATATTAATGCTTGTAAAATACAGTTTTTACAGAGAAAAACTGTATATAAAACTGTCACTGTAGCAGTGGCAAGAGTAATAAAATATTAGGAGAAAATATATGTGCGATTACAATCTTATGAGTAAAAGTCTTGAAGCCCTTCTTGAGGGAGAAAATGAAATAATTCCAATGCTTGCAAATGCTTCTGCTTTATTATGGCAGTCTGTTGATAGAATAAATTGGGCTGGTTTTTATCTTATAAAGAAAGGTGAACTTTTACTTGGACCATTTCAGGGAAAAGTAGCTTGTGTTCATATCCAGATTGGAAAAGGTGTTTGTGGAACAGCCGTAGCTCAAAATAAAATAATGAGAATATCAAATGTCCATGAATTTGCAGGTCACATAGCTTGTGATTCAGCTTCTCTCTCTGAAATAGTAATACCACTTCATACAAAAGAAGGAAAGGTTTTCGGTGTACTTGATATAGATAGCCCTGATTTGAATAGATTTGATGAATATGATGAAAGGGGATTAAAGGAATATGCTGAAGTTTTAGAGAAGGCACTAGGCTTATGAATAATAAAAACGGAAAAAAAATATATGTAGTTGGTTTAGGACCAGGAAATCAACTTTATATGAGTGAACAGGCAAAAACTGTATTAGCTTCTTCTGATATAATTGTCGGCTATAAAACTTATGTAGAGCTTGTAAAGCCTGTTTACCCTGATAAAGACTTTCTTTCTACTGGAATGACACATGAAATAGAGCGTTGCCGTATGGCATTTGAAGAAGCGGAAAAAGGAAAATCTGTTTCTATGGTCTGTTCAGGTGATGCTGGTGTATATGGAATGGCAAGCCCTGTTCTTGAACTTGCAAAAGATTATCCTGACGTTGATATAGAGATTGTAAGTGGTATTAGTGCTGTTTTAAGTGGTGCCGCTATTCTTGGAGCTCCTGTTTCTCATGATTTTGCAGTAATATCTTTAAGTGATGCCCTTACTCCGCTTGATATTATTGAAAAAAGACTTACTTTTGCCTCTCAAGCAGATTTATGTATAGCATTATATAATCCTGTAAGTCACAGAAGGAAAGATTCCCTTATAAAAGCTTGTGATGTACTACTTAAATATCTTTCACCTGATACAGTTTGTGGCTGGGTTCGTAATATAGGACGCGAAGGTCAGGAATATAAAATATGTAGTCTTAAAGAACTTAAAAACGAAAGTCTTGATATGTTTTGTACTGTATTTATAGGAAACAGCACGACAAAAAAAATTGTTCTTGCTGATTTTAGTGAAAGAATGGTTACACCTAGAGGATATCAAAATAAATATGATATCTAGTCGTAAAATATGAATATTCTTGTTTTTGCAGGGACTACAGAAGGAAGATTATTTACAAAAGAAGCTGTTGCATTAGGCTTTAATGTTTTTGTAAGCGTAGCTACAGAATATGGAAAAGAAGACTTACTTGAAGATTCTTCTTTTCCTAAAAACAATTGTACTATATTACAGGGACGTTTGGATATTGAAGCTATAAAAGATGTGATAGAAAAATATGATGTATCTTTTGTAATAGATGCAACTCACCCGTATGCTGCTATCGTAAGCCATAATATTATAGAGGCTTGCAATGCGAAAGAAAAAAAATATTATAGATTGCTTCGGGATATAAAAATTTCAAATCTTAAATCTACAAATTATGATGCAGAGTTTTCTTCTCTAAAGGACTTATGCGATTTTCTTGCGAAGTCTGAAAATGCATGTTATTCTAAAGGTAATATATTTATATCAACTGGTAGTAAGGAATTACTATGTTTTTCAAGTATTCCCTTTTATAAAGACAGAGTATATGTCAGAGTTTTACCAACTGTAGATTCAATAGAAAAGTGTAAAGCGGCTGGAATACTTCAAAATCATATAATAGCAATGCAGGGACCTTTTTCAAAAGATATGAATAAGGTTATGTTTAAAGATTTCAATATAAAAATTCTTGTGACCAAAGAAAGCGGAATTAGCGGCGGTTATCTTGAAAAAATTGAAGCTGCTAAAGAATGTTCTGTCATAATTTTAAGAGTGAAGCCTCCTGTTGAAAATGTTGGAAAAACATATTCGCAAGAGGAAATCTTGGAGGAGCTTAATGGCAAACGGAAAAGTTATACCTGCTAAAAAATGCATTCTTGTAGGAATAGGAATGGGAAATTGGGATATGCTTACAGTTGCAGCTTATCGCCATCTTGAAGAAGCTCCTCTACTTATAGGAGCAAAAAGAGTTTTAGACTGTATGCCTGATACAGTTCATGGACTTTGGAAACAAAGTTTTATCCCTGAAGAAATCTTTTCTATGCTGGAAAATTGGCAGTTTTCTATAGAAGCTCAAAATGCAACATTTCCTCCTTGTGTTGTTTATAGTGGTGATACAGGTTTCTATAGTGGCTGTAAAACTCTTTTACCACTCCTTGAAAGTAATGGTTATGATGTAGAAGTGATTCCTGGTATTACAAGTTCTCAATATCTTGCTTCAAAAATACATCGTTCCTGGCAAAATTGGTGGCTGGAATCTGCTCATGGAACAGATATAGATGTTGTTTCTGTATTATATAAGGCAAGTCAAAAATCTTTAGGCAGAAGATATACAGATGTGTTCTTTCTTACGGGTGGAAAAATAACAGCCTCGACTATCATAGACAATATAGTAGAATCAGGTTTAGGGCATCTTAATGTAATTGTGGGTGAAAATCTTTCATATAAGAATGAACGAATAGTATCATCTCCTGCATGTAAACTCCGGGGCCTTCCTTTTTCAGAGCTTTCTGTTGTTCTTGTTGATGTATCTAGTCTTGAATATGTATATGCTGATAATAATCTGCAAAATGAGGAAGTTTCTGAAGAAAAAATTGTCCTTCCTGGTTTGAAAGATGAAGCTTTTATACGTTCAGGCGAAAATGAAAAGCTTGTCCCTATGACAAAACAGGAAATACGTTCTGTTATTCTTTCTAAACTTGAGCTTTCTAATGGAGAAATTGTTTATGATATTGGAAGTGGAACTGGAAGCATAACAGTTGAGCTTGCCCTTTGTGCATCTTGTAAGGTTTTCTCTATTGAATGTGATAAAAATGCTTATGAACTTACAAAGAAAAATGTTTCAAAGTTTAAGCTTGATAAACTTGTAACAACTGTTTTAGGAAAAGCTCCTGATGCTCTTGCAGTTTTACCAACTCCTGATGCTGTTTTTATAGGAGGTTCTAAAGGAAACCTAAAAACAATTGTAAAGTCTGTAAGAAGTAAAAATCCATCATGCCGTATTCTTATTTCTGCAATTACAATGGAAACTCTTTCAGAAGCTCTTTCTTTGTCTGATAATTGTGAAGTTACACAACTTTCTGTATCAAAAACAAATAAAGCTGGAAAGTATAATCTTCTTACTGCCCAGAATCCTGTTTTTCTGATAAAGCTGTAAAATCTTATATAAGGTGAATGCTATATTTATCTAATATAATTATTAAAAAGTTTATGACTTTATATCAACTCCCCTTAGAGGGGAATTGATATGATTTATATATTTTTTTTAGAACTGGCTTAGAAACATTAAACGCTTTAACGCTTTGGGTAATGCAATTCTAATTGGTTCTGTATATTTTGCTGTATCAGGGCTTATTTCAACTGTCTGTTGAGAAAAGTTGTTCATAACAGGGGGAAGAGCATTATATTTGTTCTTTAGCTCGTCTTGTAAATATTGTTTATGTTCCAGATTCATTTTTTTTAATTCATTATTTGGGTAAAATTTACAGGGTTTCCATCTTATTTCGCCATTTTTTCCATAGTCACCGCAATAACCGAAAAGTCTGCAAATAAGGCATCTTCCTTCGTAAACCCTACAATGGTATTTACCACTTTCATTAAAAAAGATACAGGTTTCTTCATTTTTACGTTGAGGAATGAAAGTCCCGTCTATTATTTCTTTTGCCATTTGTTCATTGTTTTCCAATAAATTTGCAGCCAGAAATAATGCTTCACATTCATTAATATGAGGTTCAAAACCAACACAACATTTTCCATCACAACTTGTAGTACAATGGAAACCACTTTGCTTTTTCCAGTCTTCTTGCTGAATATCAATATTTTTGTATATATCAGCTAAATTCTGGATAATTTCCCATTCAAGAGTTCCTTGAATTTTATCAAATATTTTCATAGTGGAAAGATTTTTATCATAAAAATAAAAGTTTTGTCTATGTATTTTTTATATTTTATAAACGCTTGAATAATATTTTTTAAAGCATATATTTTTAGATATGATTTCTTCAAGAATATTTTTGTTATTTGTAGCTTATAGCGTATTTGGTTGGATAATGGAAGTTCTTTATGTTGGTATTTTCTATGAGCATAAGTTTGTAAATAGAGGATTTTTACACGGACCTGTTTGTCCTATTTATGGTTTTGGAGGTCTTATTGTTATTGTAGGTTTATATAGATGGAAAGAAACTTGGCTTGAATTATTTTTAGCTTCTTTTTTTCTTTGTTCTGCACTTGAATATTTTGCCAGTTGGGCAATGGAAAAACTTTTTAAGACTAAATGGTGGGATTATTCTAATAAGTTTTTAAATCTAAATGGGCGTGTCTGTCTTTTGAATTCAACATTGTTTGGTCTTGCAGGTCTTATTTTTACTCATTTTATAAATCCTCCTATTGAAAAAATAATAATGTCTTTATCTGATAATCTTTCTACTACTATTTCAAGAATATTATTCTGTGTGTTAACTGTTGATATGTT
>JAILNT010000111.1 GCA_024691265.1 Treponema sp.
TGTAGAGCGTTCCGCCCGCTATACAGCAGCTCTTTTGATTGCATCATAAAGCTGATAAAGAACACATTTATCTTCTTCTGTAGCATTAGTAGATTTAAAAGCTGCTGGAGCATGCAAAAATGAATCTAATTGAATTAAAGAAAGCTCTTTCATATCAAGCAATTCTTTTGCAAATGCTGAAGAAAAAAGCCCTTCTCTACCTGCACACTGAATAACTTCAAGAGCAAGAGGACCAAGATAAGCCCCGGAACACTGTTTTTCAATCAAATGATAACCAGGTCTTGTTGTTTTACTATCCATTGCTTTATCAAAATCAGAGAGAGAAAGATAATTAAAATTACCAGATTCACACACTATAATCTGCTTATCAAGAATATCCTTTATACTAGGCTGGATATAAGCAAGATTCATACCGGTTCCCAAAATAAAACCAATATATGAAGAATAAGCAAAGCCCTTATTCTTTAATGAAGCTCCAGCCAAAAGAGCTGCAACGGTATCATTAATCAAAGAAATACGGTCTATCTTCTTCCAGCCATGAGAAAGTAAAGCCTCTTTCAAAGAAGCTCCAACTTTACAGCCACAAACTTCAGGAGCCTTTACCCCTTTAGAAAAAGAATTAACTATACAATCCCCATCAGAAGTAATAGTCATACTGTAAGAAAAGCAGAAACCTATTTTTGTAGCCTTATCTTTTAGATGTTCAAGATTAAAGGCAATCTGGTCAAAAAATTCTTTTTTAGATAATTCCCTGTCAACAGCCGGCATAGCACACTTTTCCATATCAGAAATAGAAGGAATGCCATTTTCATCAAAAGATACAAGACAAGACCTGAAATTTGTTCCGCCTGCATCAATAACAATCACACTTTCGTTCTTTAATGAAGCTTCTGGAGGAAGCATATAAGTGCGAATCATTTCTTGTCCTTTATGGACTCCTGTGTTTTTAAGCTCATAGTCCATATCATACAAAACAGCTTCCACCACATCATTAATGTTCAGACTAACAGGAAAATTGTGCCTAGACAAAAATGCATTTATTTTTTTGTTCATTTTTCTAACCTCGCAGTTATACAGTATAAGCCCAGCTTCTTATATACGCAAAAGTTTTTTTCCTTAATTTTTACTTAAACCATTTTTTTTATAAAAAACAAAAGGGATACACTTCTTCTGTGACAAAAAAAATGTATCCCAGCTAGGAGGTTATATGAACATCTTTTACAATGCTATATACTAATTAATATTTCATATTGAAATAATCAAAATCTGCAGGAATTCTCGAACCACAGCCACCATTATTTGCATATATACCGGTTAAAGTTCCTGTATGCCGTTTTCTTTCAGAAGGAACTCCTTCATCACTAAGAAAACTACAATTATCAATTTCACCAGCTTTTTTCCAGTCTTTTCCATCAAAACTATAAAAAAAGCTTCTCTTTTGACCATTTACAGAAACTTTAAGAAAAACTGTTTTATCAGGAATATCCTCAATTATAGATACAATTTTTTCACCTTCATTCTTGTTATAAACAAGATAAAGTTTTCTTCCTGCCTCATAACACACACTAAATCTTATATAAGTTGTAGTGCTGTAGTAGCAGGTTAATCCAGCTTGTTCACCATCTTTACTAGGATAAAAATCAACAGCTGTTTCAGCTTCAAATTTATGTTCTCTTTCCCTTTTCAAAAGAGTATTTTTAGCCCTTCTTTCTGCTAAACTACCATCTCTTGTCCAAATACGCAAAAAGCCCTTTCTTTCTTTTAATGATAAAGTTCCATAATCAGGATTACGAACAAACTCCCAATCTTTACAAAGCTCATCATCATCAAAATTATCCTCATCATTCTCTGGATATTCCACAAAAGCAAGATTCGGAGCTATATTTTCAAGGCTTGGACCTTTACCATTGTTTATCTTAAACCAACCGTCAGAAGTCCATTCAACAGGGTCAAAAGCCGTTTCCCGTCCACAGGTTGTAAACTTACCTTCATTAGGTCTACCGCAAAGATAATAACACCACCATTTTCCATCTTGCGACTGAACTAATTTACCATGTCCAGACCTTTGTATAGGAGAAGAAGCATCAAACTGCCTCATAACAGGATTATAGGGACTATTTTCATAAGGTCCTCTAAGATTTCTTGAACGGGCAACATTTATTCCATGACCATAGCCTGTCCCCCCTTCTGCAACCATAGCATAATAATAGCCATCTTTATAGAAAATATGAGGTCCTTCGCTACATCTTTCACCAGTTCCAGCCCAGGCAACTTCAAGTTTTCCAACAACTTTCGTTAAATCTTTAGAAAGCTCTATTATCTTAGCACCGGCTGCAATAACCATATAAGGAGTGCCATCAATATCAACAAAAAGACTCGGATCTATATCATCAACTTCAAGCCATGAAGGAGCCGAATAAGGACCTTCAGCCTTATCACTTGAAACTATTAGCTGACGACGCAGTACATTATTATCACGCTTTCCATCACCAGCAAGTCTTAAAGTTGCAATGATATAAAACTTACCATTGATATACTCAATATCCGGTGCCCATATTCCATGACTATCAGGAATATCAGACAAATCAAGATATTTAGAATCAACAACAGCATGCCCTATAGTTTCCCAATGAACCATGTCCTTAGAATGTGATATAGGAATCGCTGGAAAATATTGAAATGAAGAATTAACCATGTAATAATCATCACCAACCCTAATTACAGATGGGTCAGGATAAAATCCCCTTCTCACAGGATTATTATAAATCCAATTAGCCATTATTAAATCTCCTAAAACTTTTATACTATTAAAACAATACCTAATTTGAAACAATTATTTACTTTTAGGCATTACCTTTACAGATTTTACGATTACAGAACCCTTTTTTCCCTGAGCAAAAACTGCAATCTTACAGCCAACCCAATGGTCACTTCCAGGTTTATAAGCTTCTTTTTCACTCTTTATAACATTTCCATCAATATTCAAAGAAAAATCACAACAGCATTCACTAGGACATTCTGAATCAGCCATTCCAGAAGAAACTTTTTCCTTATCAGGAGCAAGACTATTACAATTAATAATGAATTTTACAGAATCTTTATTCTGTATAAAACATTTTTTTATAACAACAGACTTTTCAACTCGCTTTTCACTATCATAAGAATCTGTGAAAGACTCAATATAATTAAGGCAAGGTTCATTATCAATAATTTTAATTTCCATGCCTGCATACTGTCCGCCTAAAAATAAAACTCCTGCCCTTTCATCTTCTTTCAAGCCTGAAATATCCATTTCAATTTCAGCCGTAAAATCTTCATATACTATTTTTTCACTCAAAACATTAGGCAAATTCCACAAAGAGCCTTTATCAGCATTTTTACACAAAAGACACAAACCTTTTTCACTTCTTTTTAAAACATAAGCTTCTGCTTTTACATTTGCCTGCCATTGCCACTGCAAGCCGTATTCACCATTATCAAAATCATCATTAACTTCATTTGCTGCAATACCAGGTAAAGCAGTAGAACAAGGAGAAAGATTTACTTCAAAAGAATCTTCTGGTTCTGCATTTTCTTCTGTTCCCATGAAAACAAGGTCGTCTTTCCAAATAGCACGTTCAAGCAAAATTACTCGCCCATAAACACCTCTGTCTTGAAAATGCAAAAAATACCAGTCTCCATTTGGAGTATCAACCAAACCACCCTGATGAGGTCCGTTTATATGGCTTTTACCTTGTGAAAGTACAATATGCTCTTCATAAGGGCCCATAATATTATTAGCTTTCAAAAGAGTTTGCCAGCCTTGTTTTACACCACCCGCTGGAGCTGCAATATAATAAAAACCATTTCTAAAATATACTTTAGGACCTTCTATTGTAGGCTGACTAATTTCTCCATCAAAAATGAAGCTATCTTCACCTATAGCATCTAAACTCTCTGGATTTACTTCAAAGATACCAATCTTACTCTTAAAACCTATTCTACTTTTAGCATAAGCATGTACAATATAAGCTTTACCATCTTTATCCCAAAAAGGACAAGGATCTATAAAACCACAGGCTTTTCTAACACATCTTAAAGAAGTCCAGCCATCATAAAAATTATCGCTTTCTGTAACAAATATACCTTCATCAGGAAGCCCGACAACAATAATAAACTTACCATTATGATAACGAAGTGAAGGTGCCCACACCCCTTTAGAATGTCTAGGTTCATTAAACTGTGGCATTGGAATATTTTTAGCTGCATAGCCTACAAGATTCCAATGCACTAAATCTTTAGATACAAGAAGCGGCAGTCCTGGCGTAAAATGAAAACTTGATGCTGTCATGTAATAAGTATCATTTACACGAATTACATCAGGGTCAGAATAGTCTGACAAAATTATTGGATTTTTAGCAAGAACTGCCATTTTATATACCTCTTGTAAATTAAATTATATTATTGAGCATTAAATTCACTAAGAACTTCATCAATGCCAAGGGCGTTAGCTTCTGTACGATACTTGTTCATACCGTCTTCAACAGACATTACGCCCATAACAACTTTAGCAAGAACTTCCTGTCTTAGCAATTTCAAATCCGAACTGATTTTTACATATTTCCGTGATGTTGGTAAAATAGGAAGCTGTACATACTTATGATTCAAATCTTCAATTGATTTATTGAAAATATAAGAATGATCCATCTTTTTATCAGTAACTTTCAAAGGAGTAACAGAAAGAACTGGGTCAACAAAAGCTTTAAGCTGTAATTCTTTAGGATTTGTACTTAAAGGAAGTGGCTGTAAATGGTCTCCAACCTGCTTCCAGTGCTGATTTTCAACACCACTCTGGAACAATACCTGTCCTTCTCCACCATCGTTTTTATATTCCATAAAGTATTTAAAAATCTGAGCAACCTGTGCAGGAGTGCGATTAGAAGGAATACACCAAACACTAGGAGTAACACGATAATAATAAGACTCATTGATAATCTTCATAGACTCAACTTTAGAATCTGGAGCATTTGGCTGAAGTCTCTTTGTTAGAGTATCACCCCACATACCAGCCCAATAAGTAAACACGCCAACGGTTCCGCTGTACCATTCATCACGACAAGTAGAAGTTTTATTAGTAACAACTTCCATGTCGATTAAACCTTCTTTATATGCATCTTGAAGTCTGTGTAAAGCTGCTGTCATATTATCAGCAGACATACCATCAATCCATTTACCATCTTTTTTAACAAAATCAGGCTTAGCATCTTGATAGAATTCTCTTAAATACTGGTCTTCAAACAAGCCAGGAGCAGTAAATGGAACTTTACATTCAGGAATCTTATCACGGAAAGCACGGAGCATTTCTATAAATTCATTATAAGTTGTAGGCTGCTTTAATCCTAACCTATCAAGCCAATCCTGTCTTACATAAGAAACAGTTCCATTAGGTCTTTCCTTTGGAATACCATAATAACGACCATTAATAGCAATACTATCCCATATCTGCTTATCAACAGTTTTTGAAAGTTCAGATTTTGCAATATAATCTGTTAAATCTGTAACAGCACCCTGTTTTACAAATGCTGCAAACCTGTCGCCTGATAAATCAAAAACATCAGCAACTTCACCAGAAGCAAAAGCCAAGTCAAGAAGCTGGGCATATTCATTGTTTGAAACAATGTTAAGATTCATTTTGATACCGGTAAGACGTTCAAATTCTTTTGCCCAATCATCAGTACCATTTTCTTTCTTCATACCGTCATGAATCATCCAGGTTATTTCAGCCGGTTTTTGAACCTCTGCAGATGCAGCAGAAGAAGCTTCATCTTTCTTTGTGCCACAAGATGTCATCATGGCAACAATTCCAGAAACAGAAACTGCTACTGCCATTCCTTTTTTAATTTTCATCATATATTTCCTCCTATATGATTTATAAAATATAAAATTAATTATAAAATCTACCAAATTATTCTTTTACAGCACCAATAGTTACGCCCTTCACAAAATACTTCTGAAGCCATGGATAAATAAGAAGGAAAGGAAGGACAACAACTACAACAACTGCACTTTTTAACATTTCCTCTGAAGCTGTAATAACAGTACCTGAAATACCATCAGAAAGAATAAGCTCACGAACTTTTACCTGGAAATTTGTCATTTCAGGCTTTGTAATATACAAAATAAAGTTCATATAGTTATTCCACATGCTAACAGCGATAAACAACCCTACAGAAGCTAAAGCCGGTTTTGAAAGAGGCAAAACAATCTTAAAGAAAATTCCCATAGGACTGCAGCCGTCCATTTCAGCAGCTTCATAAAGAGTTGACGGGATACTTTCAAAAAAGCTTTTCATCAAAATAATGTTATAAGCACTTAAACCAACCGGAAGAATTACAGCAAGATAGTTATTCATCAAACCAATCTTTTTTATTGTAAGATAAGTTGGAATTAAACCACCTGAAAAAAGCATTGTAATAAAAATCATATTTACAAGAACTTTATGTCCAGGCATTTCTTTCTGTAAGATTACATAACCGGCTAAAGTGGTTAAAAACAAGCCTACAGCAGTTCCTGTTACCGTAGTAAATACAGAAACAACAAATGGTAAATAAAGATATTTATTACTGAATATAGACTGGTATGCAACAAAATCAATCTTACGGGGAATAAGACGAAGTCCATAAGAAGTAGGGTCTAAAGAATCAACAAGAACTTTTATAAGAGGTACAATCATTGCACACATAGTCAAAGTCAAAAAAATATAGGTACAAATTACAAATATAGTTCTTGCCCTATATCCTTTTCTAAAAGAAAGCTTTTCCTGCATCATAATATGCCTTCTCCTTTAATTTTTTTACTTGCTTTATTTGCCATAAGCACAAGAATTACAGATATTACAGATTTAAAAAGACCTGCCGCAGTAGAAAGACCATAATCAGCATTATCAATACCAATACGATAAACATAAGTTCCAATTACATCTGAAACATTTTGAACCATTGCATTTTGCAAAACCCATACAGGGTCAAAGAGATTCAAAACTTTAGCAAGATTCAAAATAAAAACTATAAGAATAGTATTTGAAATAGCCGGTATTGTTATATACCAGACACGCTGAATACGATTAACGCCATCAATAATAGCAGCTTCATATTGTTCCTGGTCTATGCCGGCAATAGCTGCAACGAAGATAATAGTTCCCCAACCGGTTTCCTTCCATCTTTCAATGAAATAAAATACAGGACGCCACCATTTTTCATTAGCTAAAAAGTAAATAGATTCTCCGCCAAAAAATTTAATAATTGCGTTAACAAAACCGTCTTTAGGGGAAAGAATGATTGTAAAGATAGAAGCTACTACAACCCAAGACATAAAATGCGGAATATAATTTATAGTTTGAGTAAGCTTTTTGAACCAGATGCAATTTATTTCATCTATCAAAAGAGCAAGCCCAACACTAAAAATCATACTTAGCACAAGATTCATACAGCTTATAATAAGCGTATTCTTAAATGCCCGCCAAAATAATCTACTCGAAAACAACGCCACAAAATTTTCAAAACCAACAAACTGAGGTTTTCCGAATGGTGTGTAATCGAAAAACGAATAAATAATTCCTACCATAGGAATATAATGGAAAATCAACAGACAGATAAACACTGGTATAAACATTACATAGAACCAGGCATACTTTTTAACTGCTTTTCCAGTTTTACTTAATTTTGCACTCATAATTTGAGTATCAAGTAGGAAAAAACAACTGTAAAGGAACAATTTTTGATTAAAAAAAAACGTTCCATTAAAAATTAAGTGAAAAATTAAGCTTTGTTTCTATATTCTGTAGGACTAAAACCTGTAACTTTCTTAAATGCACGACGAAAGGACTGTACAGTATAGTAGCCACATGAAGAAGAAACATCTTCAACAGATTGCTTTGTATTTTTTAATAACGAGCAAGCATTATTTATTCTTATTTTTTCAAGATATGACTGAAAATTTTGTCCAGCCTGCTCCTTAAAAACTAAAGAAACATAACTTTCAGAAACATTAAACTCCTGAGAAAGTTTTCCTAAACCCAAATTAGAATCTGAAAAATGCTCATTAACAATTCCCATCATTTTATCAACAAGTTCTTTTCTAGTCTTATTTTTCTTTTCCCAAAGAGAAGAACATAATTCTATACACTTTTTTGTATATAAATCAAAAAACTTTTCCCTTTCAGTTCTTTCCGGGACTGTAGAAAGTTCTTCACAAATAAAAGAGTCACTAACTACATTTTCCAATGTTGCAATCATATTTCCATGAAGCAAGGCAAACATTTCATCATCAAGATTTCTGTTTTTACAATTTTCATCTTTTATCAAAGTTATAATACTTTCGGTATCTTCTTCATTGCCGCTTTTTATGCTCAAAATAAGATTATCTTCAAGTAAATCAGGATAAAAAAGTTCATTCTTTCCGATTTTGGCTTCTAAATCCTCAAAAAGCAAAACAAGATTTCTTACATTGTGCGATATTCCATAAATATTTTTATTATGATTTTCTAAGCTTGCAAAAAGGCAATTTATAGGCTTTCCATTTTTTATGGAAAGGAAAAGTGAAATAAAAACACCAATAGCAACAGCAACTACAATAAGAAACAAAAGTATTTTTTTTAGATTAGTAAGTTTTTTCAAAGCTGAATATTGAGGAACAACAAGCAGATATTTCCAACCATAACGAGTAGAAAAAGACTTTATAAAAAGATTTGATTCAATATCACTTTTACAATAAGACTTTATGCTACTACCTATTTTTAATAAATCATTACTCCATATCAATTCATCATTTTTATCATAAATAAAAAGAGAATATTCTTCATATTCATTCTTGAAATTCAACAGTCTTTCCATTTCATCACTAGAAATATTACAGACAACAGCTCCAAGATTTTCTTTTGAAAGAACAGATGAAAAAGGAAAAACAAATTCTATATTACCATTTGATGACACATAAAAGAAAGGCTTTTTCTTACCATTTCCCCTGCACATTTTGTACCATTCTTCC
>JAILNT010000150.1 GCA_024691265.1 Treponema sp.
CATTGTAAACAAATGTTTACATTAAATTTGCTTATATTTCAATATGTTTACAATTGTTTACTCTGTAAACATTAAATCTTTTTCTATATTATAGATTTTTTTACAAAAATCACCTCTATTTTTAATGCTATTTTTGTGAGAAAAATGGCATTTTTACAAAAATATTTTTTCGGTGCACAAAAATACCTGTAAAATACTATACAAATACTAAACAAACATTTAAAAACACCACAAAAAAATAAAGAGGTAACCGTATGATTGTTGCAATAGGGCATACAAAGGGCGGAGTTGGAAAATCTACAATAGCCGTTCAATTGGCTACTTATTTAAGCGTTATAAAAAAAATAAAAAAAGTTTGGGTTATAGATACAGATCCTCAAAAATCCGTTTCGGATTCTTTTATGGAAAGGAATTCTACTTCTAAAGTAAGTATTAGCTGCGCTTCTTACACTAATGGAAAAGAATTAAGACAGCAGATTACAACAAATAAAGATTATTGGGAGCAAATCATCATTGATATAGGAGGCAGAGATTCTAATGCTTTTAGATCTGCTTTAATGCTTGCTGATGTACTCATTATTCCAACAATTCCTCGGAGTTATGATCTAGCTGCACTTAATGATCTTTATTCTATTTTGGAAGATGCCTGGGGAGTCGGCTCTCAGGTAAAAGCAAAAGCATTCCTGTCATGTGCTGATTCGCAAGGTTCTGCAAATATAGAAGCCATTGAGTATATAAAACAATTCCCAGAAATAACTTTTATAAATTCTCCTATAAACAGAAGAAAAGCAATTGGTTTAGCAAGTGCTTGCGGATTGTCTGTTTTTGAATACACACCAAAAGACCAAAAGGCTTGCATTGAAATAGAAAATCTCGCTAAACAAATTTACGGAGAATAAAAAAAATGGTTGCTCAAAAAAAATCAATAATTACTTCAAGAATGAAAAACGCTAGATCTAATAAAGAAGAATTATCAAAATCAGTAGATAGTCTTACACAAGAGCAAGAAGATTTTATCAATAGAGCAGATGTAATTGTAAACACATCTAATAAAGAAAATGCTCCTGCTAAAAGAGGGAGAGGACGTCCTATAAATAATGTAAAAAAATTAAAAATGACATTTGAATTGGCTGAAAATCTAGTGCAAGAGCTAGATGATGTTGTAAAAAACTTAGGTATGACCAGATCTAGTTTTATGGCACAGGCGGTTATGAAAGCCGTAAAAGATGCCAATAGTTAATCAACCTCATATTAGTATTTATACAGTATTTTATTTATATTTATTTGGTATTTGTTTGAAGCAATAAAATATATTTGGATTGATTCATTAATATGGATAGAGTAGCAATAATTAATCGGATTGGTAGTAATTACTTAACAGCAAATATAGAAAATGGAGAATATAGCTATCAGAAAGCGTGTAATGAAAAATACATAGACTTTGATGAAATCAAAATACAAGACGAAAAAGGAAGAGTCTATAAAAATCTTGATATAAGATTCTGTGATGATAAAAATAAATTTGTAATCCTGGTAGAAACAAAGCAAGATTATAGAAAAGATGCTGCTAAGGCAAAAGAACAATTATCTGCTTATGTTTCTTATGAAAAAGAACTTACTAACTACACTATTCTAGCCATTCTTGCTAATACAAAAGACAACAGTATTCTTGTTTGGAAAGATGCAATCTCAGATGAATCTTTACTATCTAATGAAATTAAGCTACAAAAATTCACTGATTACTTAGAATTAATAAAACCAAAAAGAAAAAATAATCGTGAAGAAGTAATGAAACATACTTATGAACTAAATGAACTCCTTCACGAATATGGAATTAAAGAAAGAATTCGTGGTCAATTTGTAGGAACTTGTTTATTAGCTATAAAAAATGGTCTTATATATAAAGATCTCCCTACTCAACAAGTTTTATCAGGAATAAAGCAGATTCTAGAGAGCTTACTTGGAAACGATTTAAACAAAGCAGAAAAATTAGTAATATTGAGTAAAAATGTAATTGAAGCACAAGATGTCGCTTCGTTAAAAAAAGACCATATTTCTATAATTCTTGATTTTATAAAAGAAAAAATTTACCCATTCATAAATGATAAATCCACTTTAGGACAGGATTTATTAAATCTCTTTTTTACAACATTCAATAAATATGTAGGTAAAGCAGATAAAAATCAGGCTTTTACTCCTGATCATATTGTTGACTTTATGTGCAAAATTATTGGAATAAATAAACATTCACGAGTATTAGATCCTTGCTGTGGAAGTGGTTCTTTTCTAGTAAGAGCCTTAACTGATGCATTAGATGATTGTGATACAAAAGAAGAACAAGAAGAAGTAAAAAAATCTCATATTTATGGAATTGAATATGAAAATACTGCTTTTGGTTTAGCAACAACAAATATGCTAATTCATGGTGATGGCAACTCAAATGTTGTAATGGATAGTTGTTTTAAACGTTATCAATGGATTAAAGATGCACATATTGATAAGGTTTTAATGAACCCTCCTTATAATGCTCAACAAAAACATTGTTGTGAGTCTTACGTTGCTACTTGGAAAGCAAGTGGTTCAAAAAAGAAGCCAACAGAAGATCCATCAAAAGGATTTCACTTTGTTTATGAAATTGCAAAACAAATGTCTGGTGGAAAATTAGCAGTTCTTCTTCCAATGCAATGTGCTATTGGCACTAGCAGTGAATTGCAGTCTTTTAAAGAAAAAATACTACAAGAACATCATTTAGATGCCGTATTTTCATTCCCTGATGACATTTTCCATCCTGGTGCTAGTTCTTGTGCCTGTTGTATGGTTTTTGATATTGGAATTAAACACGAAAAAGCTCCAGTAAAAGAAACATTCTTTGGATATTTCAAGGAAGATGGCTTCCAAAAAAGGAAAAATTTAGGAAGAGTTGAAAGAGAAGCCGGAATTTGGAAAAACAAAATAGAACCTTTATGGTTAGATTTATACAGAAAAAGAAAAGAAGTTGCAGGTTTATCTGTAAATAAAGAAGTTACAGCTAACGACGAATGGCTTTCAGAAGCTTATATAAAAACAGATTATTCAACCTTATGTAACGATAATTTTCAGGAAACAATTAACAATTATCTTTCATTTTTAGTAAAAATGGGAGATGTATATGAATCTTAATGAAACTATTTGGTCTGACTTCAAAATATCAGACATTTTTCCAAAAATAGAATATGGGAAGAATTCTTATGCCATTGATTTAGAAGATGGACATGATTGTATTTATGTTGGAGCTAAAAAAGATGAAAATGGCTTTATGAAATGGTGCAAAAAAGATGAATCTCTCATTAGTAAAGGTAATTGTATAGTCTTTATAGTAGATGGAAAAGGTTCTGTTGGCTATTGTAACTATATGGATAGGGATTTCATAGCAACCGCTAATTTAAAGTTAGGTTATTGTAAAGAATTAAACAAATACACAGGATTATTCATTGCTACTATAGCAAGCAAAGAAAGATTTAGATATTCGTTTGGTAGAAAATGGAAAAAGTTTGTAAAAGACACCATTATCAGACTTCCAGCTACTAAAAATAAGGAAGGAAAATATATTCCAGATTGGCAATTTATGGAAGATTTTATAAAAACTCTTCACTATAAGCCGATTACAACAAAAAATATAAAAGAAAAAATAAGCTTATTAACAACTGATTGGAAAGATTTCTTGCTTAATGACTATTTTGAAATATTTGCTGGTATATACCATTATCCAGATGAATATGAAGAAGGTACTACTCCCTATTATTCCGCATCAAATTCTAATAATGGAATTTCTTGTTATATTGATTTACTCCCAGAATTTAAAGGAAATTGCATTGTTACTGGAAAAATCGGCTGTACTGCATTTTATGCTCCAAAAGATTTCTGCGCCACATCTGATGTAAATATATTTAAACCAAAATTCAAAATGTCACAAGCTGTAGGTTTATTTATAGTTACAATTATAAATTTCGGAGAGAATTACAAATGGGCGTATGGAAGGCAGTGTAGAATTGGTAACTCTAAAGAAATTGTTGTGAAATTGCCAGCTGTATTAAATAAAAATAAATATGAACCTGATTGGGATTTTATGGAAAATTATATAAAATCCTTACCGTATGGGGATAGAATTTAATTAGTATTTAATTAACGTTTATTTGGTATTTATTTGGTTCAAATAAATACCAAATTAGTATTTATTCAAATTCTACCTATCGTTGGCATGATCTGCATAATAACGAAAATAATCAAGAAGATTAAATTCACAAACATCACTTGTTTCAATTTCGTCATCAATAAGTGACACAAACTTATGATAGCAAGAAAACAGTCTTGCTAGTTTCTTTTCACAGAAGCCTTTTTCGTAATCTGTTACTGATAAATTTTCAGAAAATTCTTCAAAATTTTTTATTTCCGAAGAACCGATAAATTCAAAATCAACAGACTGACTTTTTTCTTCTTTTTTTGATTTTAGAATTAGCTCAAAGTGAAAGCGTA
>JAILNT010000171.1 GCA_024691265.1 Treponema sp.
TAAACAGAATCAAATTTAAACTCAATAAAATAATATTAAAAAAAAGGAATCCAAAAGCTTTTAATGAAAGTCATATTTTCATCTACACTTTAAGGATTCCTTTTTATAAAATTAGAAAATCGGCTTAGATTTCAATCTCACCTTCATAACAAACAGCAGCTCCGCCTGTCAAAAGGATTGTAGAACCTGTATAGCGAACAATTAAGCTTCCGCCGCGAACCTTTACAGTAATATTCTCGTCCATTGGACAATAACCATTAAGGACAGCAGCAACAGCAGCAGCACAGGCACCAGTACCACATGCTAAAGTTTCGCCGTTTCCTCTTTCCCATGTACGCATTTTTAGTTCATTAGGACCTACAACACGAACAAATTCAATATTCGCTCTATCAGGGAACATCTCATGATTTTCCAAAAGAGGACCTTCTTCTACTACAGGCTCTTTATCTACAAACTTACTGAATATTACACAGTGAGGATTACCAACTGCAAGAGAAGTAACCTTGTAATCCTTTCCGCCTACAGAAAGAGGAACAGAACAAACTGCTTCTTTAGGAAGTTTTGCATAAAGTTCAAGATTTTTCTTAAAAGGAATCTCATATTTATTTTCAACTTCACTAGGATTTATAGGAACAGCTTTCAATAAAGTTGGAATATTCTTTGATTTATATTTAGGAGCACCCATATCAACTGTTACAGAGCTTACTTTTCCATTCAACTTATAAAGAAGAAGATTCTTGATTCCAGCTTCTGTTTCTACAGTTACATTTGCAGTAGGGTCAGAATGTTTTCCGCCTCTGTCTGCAATGCCGTTTATATTGTTATCATAAAGATATTTACCTACAGCACGGATTGCATTTCCAGCAAGACGACCTTCAGAACCGTCAAGATTAAAGAACCTCATCTTTGCATCTGCTACATTGCTTTTCTGAATTAAAACAAGAGAATCCGCTCCGATTTGTGTTCTTCTATCACATAAACGAACGGCAAGACCGGCAGGATTAGATACATGCTGATTCATTGCATCAATTACAATGAAATCATTTCCAGTACACTGCATTTTTGTGAACTTGATTTTTTCTTTTGATTCTCTAAGAATATTAATATTAACAAGTTCTACATTTTCAGCACTATAACGGCTCTTCAAACAATCAGCTATTGCATTTGCTGTATCGATTGCTGTTAAACAAGGAATATCTCTTTCAACTGCATGACGGCGAAGGCGTACAGAATCTGCACGAGGATTTCTTCCCTTTGCAGAAGTAGAAATTACATAATCGATTTTACCAGTATCAAGTAAAGAAAGAAGATTGTCATCAGGATTTTCATGAATCTTATTTACAACCGTAACTTCCATTCCAAAATCACTTATAACTTTTGCAGTTCCTTCTGTTGCATAAAGCTTAAAGCCCATATCATAGAATTTACGAGCAAGGTCAGGTACTTCATAATGGTCAGTAGTACGAATTGTAAAGAGAACACCACCAGTTCTTTTCATTGTATAACCGGCAGCAATTAAGCCCTTAAAGATTGCCTCTTCACGAGTTGCCGCAATACCCAAAACCTCACCTGTAGACTTCATTTCTGGACCAAGATGAGTATCAACGTCCATAAGCTTTTCAAAGCTGAATACAGGAACCTTTACAGCAAAATAAGGAGGATTTCTATAAAGACCGGTACCGAAGCCCATATCTCTTACTTTCTCCCCAAGCATAGCCCTTGTTGCAAGCTCAACCATTGGAACGCCTGTAACCTTAGAAATATAAGGAACTGTACGAGAAGAACGAGGATTTACTTCAATGATGTACAAATCATTGTTATAAATAAGGTACTGGATATTTACAAGACCACGAGTACCAAGGGCTAAAGCTAATTCACGGCTCTGATTAATAATCTTTTCACGAAGAATATCATTCAGATTCCAGCTAGGATATACAGCTATAGAATCTCCTGAATGAATACCAGTACGTTCTATATGCTCCATGATTCCAGGAATAAGAATATCTTCACCGTCACAAATTGCATCTACTTCAAGTTCAACGCCCATCATATATTTATCTATGAGGACAGGATTCTCAATGCCTTGTGCAAGAATAATCTTCATGTATTCTTTTACATCAGCATCATTAAATGCAATAATCATATTCTGTCCGCCAAGAACATAAGATGGACGTAAAAGAATTGGATAGCCAATATTTTCAGCAGCCTTAAGAGCTTCTTCTTCTGTAAATATTGTAAGTCCGCGAGGACGATTTATATGAAGCTTTTCACAAAGGTCTTCAAATCTCTCTCTGTCTTCTGCAATATCAATTGAATCAGCAGAAGTACCAAGAATACGTATTCCCTGGCTATCAAGGAATTTTGTAAGCTTAATGGCAGTTTGACCACCAAAAGCAACTACAACCCCAATAGGCTTCTCTGTATTGTAAACACTCATTACATCTTCAGGCGTAAGAGGTTCAAAATAAAGTCTGTCAGAAGTATCGAAATCAGTAGATACTGTTTCAGGGTTATTATTTATTGTAACAACATCATAACCAAGCTTCTTCAATGACCATACGCACTGAACAGATGCATAATCGAATTCAATACCCTGACCAATACGAATAGGACCTGAACCAAGAACAATAACAGTTCCCTTGCTGCTCTTTTTATTTTTAGCTTCTATTTCGTTCAAGAAGTCTTCTGCTTCGTTGTCTTTATTATAGCCTGCATAAAAATATGGAGTATCAGCACTAAATTCTCCGGCACAAGTATCAACCATCTTGAATGTAGCCGGAATATGAGCAAGCTTACCTTCTTTTACAAGAGCTTTTGCTTTTTCTGCATCAGCAAGAACACCTGTAGAACCTACAATTTCAACACCAGAAAGCTTTTCAATTACCTTATCAGGATAACCAAATTTCTTTGCTTCCTTATAGAAATCGAGTGTAAGTTCTCCTTCTCCATTTTTGATACCTGCAAACTTCTTTTCCATATCTGCAAGATTCTTCAAATGAGCAAGGAACCAGAGGTCAATTTTTGTAATATTATTAATTTCTTCAATTGTAAGAATATCTCTTTTTATAGCCTGGAATATTGCAAATATTCTCTGGTCAGTACATTCTCCAACACGTCTCTTTATATCTTCATCGCTTTCACTTTCAAAAACAGGAAGATTAAGACTTGAAACTCC
>JAILNT010000229.1 GCA_024691265.1 Treponema sp.
GGTATCTGAAACAACAATTTTAAAGCTGTCAGAAAATCCCATCAATCTTAGACATTCTCTTGGTGTAAGTTTTCTCAATCTGCCATCAGTCGTCACATAGTTGTCAACTCCTGCTCTATGCATCTTATGCATAGTAGTTAGTAATGGTCGCGCAACCTCAAGATCTGTTTCCGGCTTGCTGTAAAAATTCTTTGTTCCAGTAGACAATACATACTTTCTCACTTTTTCAGACAGATAGTACTTTTCCAAATCCGGAATATGATTCTTTTCTGCATCCTCTTCACTTTGGAATACAAAATCTCCATGCCAATTAAATTGCTGATTTTTCTTTTGACAAAGCTGAACCTCTCCATCTATCTGTGTAAATCTCTTTGAAAGATTTTTCTCACTGGTCACAAAGTCTACACCCTTTTCTGGTAAGAAATAACCACCTGGTGCATTGTCCAACAAGAAATCTTGCATTTTCTTTTCAAGCTCAATTGCTTGTGGAAAGCTAAACTCAACATCAAGATCAAGATCATTTCTAAAACCTACAACAAATAATCTTTCTCTATTTTGAGGAACACCATAATCTCTAGCATTGAGAACCTTCCAACTAAAGCTATAATCCAACTCATTAAAAACCTGCTGCATCTTCTTCCAAGTTTTTCCTCCATCATGAGAAGTAACAGCTCGCACATTTTCATATATGAAAACTTTTGGTCTTATTTCATCAATCAAACGTGCATATTCATAAAACAATGTTCCACGAGTATCATCTAATCCTCTCTGTTTTCCAACAAAGCTAAATGACTGACATGGACTACCACCAACAAATAGATCAACCTTTCCTGCGTATTGTTTTCCATCAAGGAATGCTATATTCCAATGGAAATCATCTTCTTTGATGTCGTAGTTAGCAGTATAACTTGCTTTAACTTTGTTTCTCTTTTCAAGGCCCTCGTACAATGAATCAACATACTTCTTGCGAGCCTTCCAATCTTCTCCAAGTGAATCTAATTTCCTTTGCACACGAAGATAATTAATTTTTTCGTGAAGCATACTGGTTCTTTGTGCCAAATCTATAACCCTTCGAATCAGTTTTCTTCCGTTATCATTTTCAAATCTTTCGAGCAACTCTGTAACACTCTGCGTAAGTCCCGCTTTTTCAAGTAAGTCATTGTTGTCTCTAAAATCATTTGAAAATGCTAATAAAAGCAGAAACTCTTCAAGTCTCTTATTTGCGAAAGATCCCTTTCCTAGTTCCGCAAGTCTCTTACTATATTCTTTCTTTCTGTTGGCCTTTAATACATTAGAATCTAATAATTCGGTTGTAGTATTTTTAAGCAATTCGTTGTCTTTTTCTTCGACATTATTTAACTGTTCATCTACTTCATGAAATTCAGTCATTGATGCTCTAAGCATACCTTCCAACTGGTTTTTATAAAGATCTTCCACATTGTCATTAATGCTTATTTCCTCAATCAGTTTAGAAAGCGATTCTAATTCTGTTTCTATTTCATCAATATCTGTGTCAACATCCTTCGTAAGAATGTTTACATCACCATTGTCACATGCAAAAACAATTTCATTTTCGAGTCCCATTCGATTTAATGCATGCTCAATTGCTCCGATTCCACTAAATGCTGTTGCAAGTCTAATCATAATTACCTCACTCTATTATACTTTTTCCGCTCTTTACCCACTCGTCTAGTTCGGAGCATTTAAATTTCCAAAGACGTCCTATCTTATGTGCTGGAACATCCTTGCCTTCTTTAATCCACTTTCGTAAAGTTACTGGCTTAATTCCCAAATACTCTGCGGCTTCATCGAGCCCTATCCACTTATCCTGTAATTGATCCATATGTTTCCTCCGGTTCCAGATTACATTGTATAGTTATCTTGAATATCACTTTAATGATATTTAATGATATTTTACTAGCTTTTTGCTACTAAATCAATGTATTATCTTATATTTATTGATATTAACGAAACCAATCATCCATGAATCAATATATAAATCTTAACAAAACTACTGTCCCATTATATGGACTCTCAGGCTAATTTTTCGATCTATAAATATATTTTTCAAAAGTTAAATAAATTTTTAAATTCCAGTTTTAGGGTTCTTTTTCTTGTAAATCCGGAAATTAGTCTTGCACAGGCATTTGTCTATAGCCCATTATGGTATAGGTTACCTGTCTGTCAGGAAGGACTAATAATGGCAAACA
>JAILNT010000236.1 GCA_024691265.1 Treponema sp.
TACACAGAAAAAAGAGGCATAATATGGCTATATTGCGTGGTGCATTTACTGCACTTATTACCCCTATGAATCCTGATAGCAGTGTTGATTATGAAGGCTGGCGAAAGCTTGTACGCTATCAGCTTGAAGGTGGAATTGATGGACTTGTTCCTCTTGGAACTAGTGGCGAAACTCCTACTCTTGAAGAATGTGGTGAAGAAGATAAACTTATCGACATTGTTATGACAGAGGTTCGTAGCTTCGAGAAAACTACAGGTAAACATGTTCCTGTTATATTGGGGTCAAGTAGTAATAATACAAAAGATGCCGTAAGATACTGTGAAAGAGCAAAGAAAGTTGGAGCAGATGCAGCTCTTGTTGTAACTCCATATTATAACAAACCTTCTGATGAAGGTATTTTCCGTCATTTTGAAGCTGTTTCAAAAGTTGGAGTACCTATTGTAGTTTATAATATACAGGGACGTACAGGAAGAAATATTTCTACAAGTGTATTAAAGCGTATTGCAGAGCTTCCTAATATAACAGCAGTAAAGGAAGCTAGTGGAAATATTAATCAAATGATGGACGTAATTCTTGAAATAAAGAGTAAAAATAAAGAATTTAGTGTATTAAGTGGAGATGACTCACTTACACTACCATTACTTTCTGTTGGAGGTGATGGAGTTATTTCTGTAGTTTCAAACCTTACACCTTCTTTAGTTACAGAGCTTGTACACGATGCTTTTGATGGAAAATGGGAAGATGCAAGAAAATTACATTATAGATTATTGCCATTCTTTAAGGCAGCTTTCGTAGATGGAAATCCTACATCAATAAAATATGCAATGAATTATAAAGGACTTCCTGCCGGTGCCGTAAGACTTCCTTTAGTTGAAGTTACAGCAGAGGCAAAAAAGGTTATAGAAACAGCTTTGAAAGAGTGTAATTTATAAATATTACTAGTTAATGAGAAATATATAATTCCATATAGAAGAAAAGAGGGGTAAAGTATGGCAAAGATTCCTGTTGGTGTTCTTGGTGCAACTGGTATGGTTGGACAGCGTTATATTCATTTGCTTGAAAATCATCCATGGTTTGAAGTTACTTATGTTGCAGCTTCTCCTAGAAGTGCAGGTAAGGCTTATAAAGAAGCCGTAAAGAATAGATGGCTAATCGGAGCTAATATTCCTTCAGGTGTTCAGGATTTAATTGTACAAGATGCTAATGATGCAAGTCTTGCATTGGGAAAATGTAAGTTTGTATTCAGTGCTCTTGAAATGGGAAAAGAAGAGATAAAAGCTCTAGAAGCATCTTATGCAGCAGAAGGTATTCCTGTAGTGTCTAATGCAAGTGCAAATCGTTGGACAGAAGATGTACCTATGCTTATTCCTGAAATAAATGCAAGTCACCTTGATATTATTGCAAAACAGAAAGCTCATCATAATTGGGATAAAGGATTTATTGCTGTAAAGCCTAATTGTTCTTTACAGACTTATATGATGCCTTTATATGCTTTGCAGCAAGCAGGTTATCCTGTAAAGCGTATGATAGTAACCACCTTGCAGGCTGTTTCTGGAGCAGGTTATCCTGGTGTTTCAAGTTTTGACATGATAGATAATATTGTTCCTTATATCGGTGGCGAAGAAGAGAAAACTGAAAAGGAATGTCTCAAGATTTTGGGCAAAGTATCTGGAGATAAAATTGAAAATGCAGCCGGTCCTATAGTGTCGTCTACTTGTACACGTGTACCAGTTATTGATGGTCATACTGCTACTGTTAATATCGAATTTGATTTACCAGAAGATAAAAAGCCAAGTCTTGAAGAAATAGAAAGAGTATGGACTTCTTTCTCATCTTTGCCTCAGGAATTGAAACTTCCTAATGCTCCTGAACATCCTATAGCTGTTCGCCATGAAGAAAACCGCCCACAACCACGCCGTGATAGAGATACTGAAAAAGGTATGGCTTGTGTAATCGGTCGTCTTCGTAACTGTAATGTATTTGATGTTAAGTTTGTTGCATTAAGTCACAATACAAAAAGAGGAGCTGCATTAGGCGGTATATTGAATGCAGAGCTTTTAAAGGCAAAGGGCTTCTTTGATAATCTTTAAAAATGTAGATTTACTTTTTCTATAAAGAACTTTAGTCTTTATAAAAAAAAGATAAAAAAATATATAAAAAACTTTGACAAAAAAGTTTTTATGTGTTAGGATGAATTAACTTAAAACAAAAAGTTAATACTAAATACCTATATAAAAACAATTTACAAATAGGTATTTAAGAATACAAGTAAACAAGTTAGAGAAAACATTTATATAAAAAAAATGAGGAGTAAGGTCCGGTCTTGTACCGGACCATTTTTTTTTCATTTGATTTTTTTATTGCACAATCATTAATAGTAATTATCAAATCTATATGCTATACTTTTGAAACTTTTTATAGTTCAAAGGGGTTTTATTATGAAACTTGTTTCGCTTAAAGATGAACTTGGAAGAACGAGTTATCCTGGACGTGGTATTGTTTTAGGAAAATCTTCTGATGGAAAATATGCTGTAGCTGCATATTTTATTATGGGTAGAAGTGAAAATAGCCGTAATCGAATATTTGTAGAAGATGGGGACGGAATTAGAACTCA
>JAILNT010000278.1 GCA_024691265.1 Treponema sp.
ATTTAATTGATGTTGCGACACTCGATGAAGAATATAATGTTTTTTGTTATCAGCAGGATTTCTATAAAGCTTTTGCAGATGTTACATCAAGAAATGTTTTACCTGTTATTGTAGGTGGAACAGGAATGTATGTTGATTCTATAATAAGGTCTTATGACCTTATTGATGTACCTGAAAATCCTTCCTTGAGAAAAGATTTGGAAAAGCTTAGCCTTGAAGAATTGGATGAAAAGCTATTGTCATTGAAACCTGATTTACATAATAAAAGCGATTTAAATATCAGGGAAAGAGTTGTTAGAGCCATAGAAATAGCTCTTTTTATGAAAAGTGAAGAGTGTGAAAAGCTAAGAAAAACTCTTACAGCTCGCCCTGATGTGAGACCTCTTGTTGTAGGAACAAGTATAGATAGGACTTCCTTACGTAAGAATATAAAGATAAGACTTGAGCAGCGTTTTAATGATGGTATGCTGGAAGAAGTACGTAATCTTCATGAAAAATCTGGTTTTTCTTATGAAAGGCTTGAAAAGTTAGGTCTGGAATATCGCTTTATAAGTGAATATCTTGAAGGAAAGATAAGTTCTTATGAAGAAATGTTTGAAAAGCTTTATATTGCTATAGGTCAATTTGCAAAAAGACAAGAAACCTGGTTTAGAGGCATGGAGAAAAAAGGAGTTAAAATAAACTGGCTTCCTTCTGTTGAAGATTTTAATGTTAGATTTGAAGCTTTATGTGAGTTAATAAAAAAGGAAGCTAACGATTTTAAAAATTAATCAGCTTCCCTTTCTTGATATTCAAAAGATTTTTTAGTTTCTTATTTAATTTTTCTAGCCATGTGACTAGTTTTTTACAGACTAAGCTGTTACAACTGTAGATTGTGCAACAGCTTTTGCTTTAGCAGGTATGTTTGGCATGTTTGCTGCTGATACCTTTGTAAGATAACCAGTTCTTATACAGCTGTCAAATAAAGCCTTGCTAATATAATCTGTTGTCACATCGCTATAGCCGTCTTCGTCACGAACAATTCTTACGACATAGCCGTCTTCCATCTCGCGCACGATTGTCATGTAGTCTGTGGATTTACCAATGCTTTTTAATGTATACGTTCCCATTGTTTACTCCTTTAGATTTACAGCACGTGGCTGCCGGTTTTTTATAAACCTTCCTGTAATATTTTCGGAGAAATTGCAAACTCAGTTTATTCATTTCTCAATAAAATTTCAGAAAAAATTATATAAATCTTGTATAACTTTATATAAAAGAATAAGATATACTGATGAATATATATTGCGATTCTCACATTCATTTATTTCAGTGCCATAAGCTTGATAGTTTTAGAGACGATTTTTTTTATAAAGCTTGTTCTAGTGCAAAATCACAAAAAGAATACTTTGAACAAAAAAAATGTATAGAAGATTTAGAAAATAGATATAAAGCAGTTCATATTTATAAATCTTTTGGAGTTCACCCACAATTTCTTAATTTTATGGAGGATGATATTTCATTTTTAATAAAACTTCTTGAATCAAAAAGTCTTTCTGCAGTGGGAGAAATAGGCTTTGACTTTTATAAAGAAAATCGTAATAGTTCTGAAAAGCAAATATTAGCCTGGGAGAAGCAGCTTGAGCTTGCTATAGCGTTTAACTTACCGATTGTAATACATTGTCGTAAAGCTTTGGATATGCTTTTTAGATATAGTAATGAGCTTAAAAAGCTTTCTGCTGTTGTTTTTCATGCTTTTCCAGGAAATGAAAAAGACGCTCTTTCTTTATTAAACAAGGGTATAAATGGATTTTTCAGTATAGGTAAAACTTTAATAAAGGGAGATAAAAGTGTATTTTCTTGTGTGCAAAAACTTCCGCTTGAAAAGCTTCTTATTGAAACAGATGCTCCCTATCAGGCTTTGTATGGTGAAAAAGAAAGTTATCCGTTAGATATTATGAATTTATACGACAAAATTGCAGTAATCCGCTCTATAGCAGTAGAAAATATCATGAGCGTTATAGAGCAGAATTTTATATCAGTTTTTGAAAGATAAATTCATTGATAAATTATTTTCTATAATCTTTTATAGCTGCAATTGTTAAATTATATTCGGATTCAAGTTTTTCTGTTAATGATTTTATATCATCAATAGTTCCGCTTTCCTTGCCTCTCAATATGTTTTCAAGTTTTTTAGCATTTTCTCCTAAGCGTTCTGCTCCAATTTGAAGGCTGGCACCTTTTAGAAGATGTACATATTTTGCTGCAGCTTCTTTATCATCTTTTGCTTCTAATTCCTTTAGATGGTTTGTATCAAAAGGAATGCTTGTTATAAAAGAATATAAAAGGTCATTATATAAATCTTTATCATCACCAACCATTTCCATGGCAGCTTTTATATTTAATATTTCGCTCATAGTTCTTCAATTTTAACATATAAAATAGTTATTGGAAAGTTTTATTACTCTGTCCAAAGTTTTCATAAAAAAACTTGTCAAGAAATAGCTCGATAAGTTAGAAATATGTTTTTTTGATGTAAAAATAATATAAAAAATGCTAGCCTCCGAAAAATAAAGCTTTAAGGAGACTAGCAATATCTTTATAATTTTAGATGCATAGGTAAACCATCTACCATTATAGGTGAAAGTTCAGCCTGTATGAGAGGGCGGATATAGTGTATTAAATCTGCTGTTACAAAGTCGTCATCTGTAATCCATTCTAAAGGAACTTTCTTTTCGATGTTTGCAATCTTATGAACATCTGCAGCTTCTGTTATACACATATAAGGGTCTTCACATACTCTTTTTAATACTATTACTTTTCCTGTATCGCCTTCAAATGCAGCCTTTACGGCAGCTCCGCCTACATTAAATGCCTCTGTGATGTCTGTGCGGCTTGTCATGTGAGCTGCACATCTTTGTAATGTGGATAATTCTATTGCACGGGTTTTTATTCCGAGTTCTGCTCCAATTTTATTTGCCAAGAATTTTGCAGAGCCTGCAAGTTGTTTGTGTCCAAATGCGTCTACAAATTCTACATGGTCAGAAAGCTCAAATACATATCTTCCGTCTTTAACTTTTATGCCTTCGGAAATTGCGATAACAAGAGAATGTTTCTTTTCTTCCATAAGCTTTTTTACTTTCTGTAAGAAATGTTCTATGTCAAAAACTTTTTCCGGTAGATAAAGTAAGTCGACACCTTCACAATCATCACTTTTTGCAAGTGCAGCAGCTGCTGTTAACCAGCCGGCATTTCTTCCCATTATTTCAACTATCGTTATAGTAGGATAGTCATAGACAAGACCGTC